>NZ_JAWORT010000008.1:0-236524 GCF_033337975.1 Vibrio sp. Vb2880 | reverse complement strand
GTCCTTAGCTCAGCTGGATAGAGTACCTGGCTACGAACCAGGCGGTCGGAGGTTCGAATCCTCCAGGACGCGCCACTCATTGAAACAGCCTCGCAATTGCGAGGCTTTTTTGTATCTAGACATCTGAAATATGGCGTAGGATCACTAGAGCCTATGTTCCTCTTTTTTAAAAGCGAATATGTGCGTATCTAAGCAATTTGCTATCAAGCTTCTGTCGCATCGTGTGAAATCATCCTGATTATCCCTCCTATACACTGACTTCCATTTTTTATTTCAATTACTCTTATGTAGTTACTTTGTTTGTTATTTGTTTATTAATTGTTAATTTTATTCATCTTTTTGTTTTTGTTGGTTTTTACTGCGTGAGTACCGATTTGATTTTGAAATCTAAATCGCAGTTTTTATTTATGTCCTCCTTTACTCTGTTCATAAGGTGGTAGCGATTTGAAGTGATTATTTTGTCATGAACTGTGATCTGGGTAGTGAATAAATAATCATTTATCAGGATTACTACAAACCTTCCTTAAACAAAATTGACAAAATTTAACCAATCGAGATAATCCATGGGTCGGGATTTGACACTATTAAAGTCCTGCACGTTGTCAGGATGACAAAGAAAGGAAGCAACATGACTAATATAGGAAGCCTGCTAGTAGATGCGGCCACCCTGATGCTAACGGGGATGGCGGTCGTATTTATTTTCCTCACTATTCTTGTTTATCTCGTTCGGTTAATGTCGAAATTGGTACCAGAAGAAGTACCAGAGCCGATCGCAGCACCAAAAACAAACACTAATATTCAATCAACCTCTTCAGCTGTTAGTCCACAAGTAGTGGCGGCGATCTCGGCTGCGATTCATAAACATCGCGCCTCATTCGCGAAGTAGCCGAACTAGGATTAAAAAGGAGTTTAAGAGCATGTCTAAACCACTAGCTATTACTGATGTGGTCCTTCGTGATGCCCATCAATCACTATTTGCTACGCGTATGCGTATTGAGGATATGCTGCCTATCGCAGCTGAGTTGGATAAGGTTGGTTACTGGTCTCTAGAGACTTGGGGTGGTGCAACATTTGATTCTTGTATTCGATTCTTAGGAGAAGACCCTTGGGAGCGTTTACGTGAACTAAAAAAAGCGATGCCTAATACACCAATGCAAATGCTACTGCGTGGTCAAAACCTTTTAGGATACCGCCATTATGCCGACGATGTAGTAGAGAAGTTTGTTGAACGCGCGCATGCTAACGGCATGGATGTATTCCGTATTTTTGATGCAATGAATGACGTGCGAAACTTCCAGAAAGCCGTTAAAGCAACGGTTGATGTTGGTGCGCATGCTCAAGGTACGTTGTCTTACACAACGAGCCCAGTGCATAACGCAGACACTTGGGTTGACTTGGCAAAACGCCTAGAGGATTTAGGTTGTCACTCGCTGTGTATTAAAGATATGTCTGGCTTACTTAAGCCTTATGAAGCGGAAGAGCTTATCACGCGTATCAAAGCGTCTTGTGATGTGCCATTGGCACTTCATTGTCATGCAACAACGGGGCTGTCTACAGCAACAGCGGTAAAAGCAGTGGAAGCGGGTATTGATATTCTCGATACTGCGATTTCTTCAATGAGTTGTACTTACGGTCATACACCGACTGAAACGGTAGTCGCTATGCTAGAAGGCACCGAGCGAGATACCAATTTAAAACTCGAGCAACTGGAACCTATCGCCGCATATTTCCGTGAGGTACGTAAGAAGTATGCGAAGTGGGAAGGCCAGTTAAAAGGAGTCGATTCACGCATCCTGATTGCTCAAGTGCCTGGTGGTATGCTGACCAATATGGAAGGCCAGTTGAAAGAGCAGGGCGCTGCGGATCGCATTGATGAAGTATTAGAAGAGATCCCTCGTGTACGTGAAGATCTTGGTTTCATTCCATTGGTGACTCCAACTTCACAGATCGTCGGTACGCAAGCGGTGATTAACGTTCTTACTGGCGAGCGCTATAAGAGTATTACCAAGGAAACCGCTGGCCTATTGAAAGGTGAGTACGGTCAAGCGCCAGCCGAGTTAAATGCAGAACTGCAAGCGAAAGTGCTTGATGGTAAAGAGCCAATTACCTGTCGTCCTGCCGATTTACTTGAGCCTGAAATGGAGACGCTTACGGTTGATCTGATGGAGAAAGCGAAATCAGAAGGCATTAAGCTAGCAAGTGAGCGTGTTGATGACGTACTCACTTATGCACTTTTCCCTCAAGTTGGGCTTAAGTTCCTTAAGAATCGTGAAAACCCAGAAGCATTTGAGCCTGCACCAACGCTAGAAGCTGCGAAGCCTGCTGTACCTGTAGCTCAACCAGCAACTGGTGGTGTAGAAACTTATAGTGTACGTGTTGACGGGCAGGTGTATGAGGTGGAAGTTGGCCCTCAAGGTGAACTGACATCTGTTGCTCCTTCTAATGCACCGGCAAAATCGGCTACACCTAGCGCACCTTCTAATGCTTCAGCAGAAGCGGTACCTGCTCCTCTTGCAGGTAACATCTTCAAAGTGAATGTTCAACCTGGTGCTGAGGTAGCTGAAGGCGATGTATTGCTCATCCTTGAAGCGATGAAAATGGAAACTGAAGTACGAGCGGCGCGTGGTGGTGTGGTTCAAGAGCTGAACGTTAAAGAAGGCGATGCTGTCACAGTAGGTGCGCCTCTGTTGAGCCTGGCGTAAGGGAGTATCATGGACGGATTGTTAACCCTTTGGGCAGAAACAGGGATCGCTAACTTCGAGTTCGGCCAAATCTGTATGATGCTGGTTGGTTGTACCTTGCTGTTTTTGGCAATTAAAAAAGGATTTGAACCTTTACTGTTATTGCCGATTGGTTTCGGTGCTATTTTGGCGAATATTCCAAATGCTGGCTTTACTGAGCCTGGTGGCTTGCTCTACTACGTTTACTACATTGGGATTGAATCGGGTGTGTTCCCGCTATTGATCTTCATGGGTGTGGGCGCGATGACCGACTTTGGTGCTTTGATCGCAAACCCAAAAACGTTGTGGTTAGGTGCGGCTGCGCAGTTTGGTATTTTTGCAACACTGTTTGGCGCTATTTTACTCAACTATGTACCTGGCATGGAGTTTTCCATGGCGGATGCATCGTCTATCGCGATCATCGGTGGTGCTGATGGGCCAACAGCGATTTTCTTAGCGAGTAAGCTCTCTCCAGATCTGCTAGGTGCGATTGCAGTCGCGGCATACAGCTATATGGCATTGGTGCCGATCATCCAGCCACCAATCATGAAAGCACTGACAACCAAGGAAGAGCGTCAAATCAAGATGGCTCAGCTTCGTCATGTTGGTAAATGGGAGAAAGTCATCTTCCCGCTTGCTGTATTACTGATGACGATTCTGTTCTTACCTTCAGCTACGCCATTGGTTGGTATGTTCTGTTTGGGTAACTTGATGCGTGAAGCTGGTGTGGTCGATCGTTTATCGAAAACTGCTCAAAATGAATTGATCAACATAGTGACTATCTTTTTAGGTCTTGGTGTTGGTTCTAAGCTGCAAGCTGAGCAGTTCTTGAACCTAGAAACGTTAGGTATCTTGGGGTTAGGCGCAGTTGCATTTAGTATCGGTACTGGTGCGGGCGTCCTGATGGCGAAACTGCTTAACAAGTTCTCGAAAGAAGACATCAACCCACTTATTGGTGCGGCTGGCGTTTCTGCGGTACCAATGGCCGCGCGAGTCGTAAACAAAGTTGGTTTACAAGCTAACCCGCAAAACTTTTTGTTAATGCATGCGATGGGACCAAACGTTGCTGGTGTGCTGGGTTCAGCCGTTGCGGCTGGTATATTGTTAGCACTTGTTGGTTAGACATTATTGAAAATGGAATGATCAACCAATTTACAAAATCACGATTAACTTAGGTTAACAAAATGGTTTATAGTCAAAGGGATGCTTTCGCATCCCTTTTTGTTTTCTTGCAGGGAATGGTTTATGGAACACAAACAGATCGTTATCACTGAGTTTGGTGATGCCAACGTACTCGCGATTCAACATGCTTCTACACCATCACCACAGCCTGGTGAAGTCTTAGTAAAAGTCGCTTTTTCAGGCGTAAATCCTATTGATGTCAAAACTCGAGCTGGGCTCGGTTGGGCGGCAGCGCAGAATAAGGATAATTTACCTTGGGTGCCAGGTTACGACATCTCAGGAAAAGTGATGTCTTGTGGAGAGGGGGTATCACGTTTTAATGAAGGTGATGAGGTGGCTGGATTTATTGGTTTCCCAGTTCGAGGCGGTGGTTACAGTCAATACATATGTGTTCCAGAAACTGAGTTAAGTCATGTTCCTAGCTCTGTCACTTTGGAGGCAGCTGCTGCATTACCGTTGGCGGGACAAACTGCGGCACAAGCTCTCAGTAAGGCTAATGTGAATGAAAACGATCGCGTACTTATCCTCGCTGGTGCCGGTGGTGTTGGACACCTCGCGGTACAAATTGCGATCGCGACGAAAGCGGAAGTCTTTACAACCTGCAGTGAACGAAATTTAGATTACCTTGCGACGCTCGGTGCTCATGCAGTGAACTATCAATTTGCACCAGTGTCAGAACGTGTTGAAGATGTTGATGTTTTGATTGATTTAGTAGGCGGAGATGCTGCGTTAGATGCGCTTAAATGCCTGAAAGACAATGCGAGAGTCATCACCGTTCCAACCATAACTGCTGAGCTGATTTGTGAAAAAGCCAAACTCCTAGGCTTTGAGGCTAGTGGCATGTTGGTTGAACCAGACCCTGCGCAGTTAGATGCCTTGTTGTACATGGTCGGCGTTGGCTTACTGAAGACTGAAATTCAACAGGTTTATCCTATGAGTGATGTCATTGGTGCTCACCAGCAGGTCGAATCAGGAAGAACCAGAGGCAAGGTGTTGCTTGATATGACATGCTAGAAGCATTTAACACGAGTTTTGAAAGTTTAGCGCTTTGGTTTTCAGATTCAGCATTATGGGTGCTTTTCATGACCGGTTTTCTCAGTGCCACGTTGTTGCCTGGTGGTTCTGAGGCGGGCTTAGTTGCCACTCTCTCATTAAATCAATACTCCGTTTCTTCAATTGTTATGGTCGCTACTATCGGTAATACGCTTGGTGGCTTAACAAATTATTGGCTTGGCTTGTGGATTCCCAACAAAGCACAAGAGGAAAAGCACGGTCATACCGCATTAAAGTGGCTCTCTAAGTATGGCTATTGGGGATTATTTTTTAGCTGGTTACCTGTAATAGGAGACCCGCTGTGTTTAGCCGCAGGGTGGCTAAGAATGAAGTTTCTGCCTTGCGTGATTTTAATATTTTTAGGAAAGGCTGCTAGGTATAGCTTACTTGCGGCCATCTATCTCGGATTATTTTAAGGAAAGTACATGAAGATGTTTTGGGTTGGCGCGTGTTCACTGTTGGTGATCACGGGCTGTGCATCAAATACGCCAGTTTCATCACTGCCGAAAGGGGTAACTTTCGTTGAGTCATCGAAAGCTGAAGAAGGCAAAGTTAAGATTCCATACCAAAAGTATAAACTCGATAATGGTTTAACGGTGATCTTAGCTCCTGAAGATTCTGACCCATTGGTCCATGTGGATGTGACTTACCATGTTGGTTCAGCTCGTGAAGAAGTGGGTAAGTCTGGTTTTGCGCATTTCTTTGAGCACATGATGTTCCAAGGTTCAGAGAACGTTGGTGACCAAGAGCACTTCAGGATCATCACAGAGGCTGGCGGCACGTTAAATGGTACAACAAACCGCGATCGTACTAACTACTTTGAAACTGTCCCTGCTAACCAGCTCGAGAAAATGCTGTGGTTAGAGTCTGACCGTATGGGCTTTTTGTTGGATGCGGTTTCTCAACGCAAATTTGAAATTCAGCGTTCTACTGTAAAAAATGAGCGAGCTCAGCGTTACGATAATCGTCCTTATGGCTTAATTTGGGAGCGCATGTCCGAAGCGCTATATCCTGAAGGTCATCCGTATTCGTGGCAAACCATTGGTTATGTTGAAGATCTTGATCGTGTTGATGTGAACGATCTCAAAGCGTTTTTCTTGCGTTGGTATGGCCCAAACAATGCGACTATCACGATCGGTGGTGACTTAGACGTTGAACAAACTCTAGAGTGGGTAAATAAGTACTTCGGTTCGATTCCTCGTGGTCCTGAGGTTGAAAATGCGCCGAAACAACCTGCAAAACTGCAAGAAGACAAATACATCACTCTAGAAGATCGTATTCAACAACCTATGGTGATGATCGCGTGGCCAACAACCTACAACGGCGAAGAAAGCCAAGCGTCTCTCGATACATTATCAGAAGTATTGGGTGGCGGTACCAACAGCGTGCTCTATCAAGACCTAGTGAAGACTCAAAAAGCGGTCGATGCTGGTTCATTCCATGACTGTGCTGAACTGGCGTGTAACTTTTACGTTTACGCAATGGGTGATTCTGGAGACAAAGGCGACCTATCAAAACTGTACGACGAGCTTTTACAATCACTAAATCAGTTTGCGGAAAAAGGCGTGACAGAAGATCGCCTTGAGCAGTTGAAGGGTAAAGCGGAAGCGGATGCTATTTTTGCGCTAGAAAGCGTTAAAGGTAAAGTGACTCAGTTGGCTTCCAACGAGACATTTTTCGGCGATCCTGATCGTCTTGAGCAACAGCTTGAACAAATCCGTGCAGTTACGCCGACTTCGGTAGAAAAAGCGTATACGGACTTTATCCAAGGTAAGAACAAAGTGACCCTAAGCGTGGTCCCAAAAGGAAAAACAGACCTTGTCGTAAAACCTGCGACCTTTGTGACGCCAAAGCGTACGCTGCCAGAATATGAGAAGATTTCCGATGACCAATTGGCGTATCGTCGTGCGACCGATAACTTCGATCGCTCAGTGCAACCGCCAGTAGGAGAACCAGTGAAAGCGACGATGCCAGAGCTGTACGAGTTACATTTCAAGAATGGCTCAGAGCTGCTTGGTGCAGTTAGCGACGAAACGCCGACGGTGATGATGCAATTTAGTCTACCTGCAGGGACACGTTTTGTTGAAAAGGGTAAAGAAGGTCTTGCCCAATTGACCGCTGCGATGTTGCAAGAAGGTACAACGAAACGCAGTGTCGAAGAGATTCAAGCTGAGCTTGATAAACTGGGTAGTGTTATCTCTGTTAATGCCACAGGTTATACAACAAACATCAGTGTTTCTGCTCTAGAAAAGAACTTAGAGCCGACGTTAAAAATTGTCGAAGAGATGTTGCTGTCTCCTGCATTTAATCAAGATGATTTCGAGCGTGTAAAAATGCAAGCGCTAGAAGGCCTGGTATATGAGCACCAAAATCCAAGTTGGATGGCGTCACAAGCGAGTCGCCAGGTGCTCTATGGGGATTCGGTTTTTGCTCGACCAAAAGACGGCACGCAAGCAGGTGTCAGTGCATTAACGTTGGATGATGTCCGTGAATTCTACTCGAAGCATTACACGCCACAAAGTGCGCAAATCGTTGTTGTTGGTGACATCAATAAACAGGAAATTGAGCAGCAACTGACGTTCTGGAAAAACTGGCAAGATGAAGCTGCGCCATTGTATGCACCGCAAAGCATTGCTGCATTAGGTGAGCAAAAGATCCATCTTGTTGATAAACCAGGAGCGCCGCAAAGTGTGGTCATGATGGTTCGTCAAGGTATGCCTTACGACGCAACGGGCGATTTTTACCTAAGCCAACTGGCAAACTTCAACTTAGCTGGGAACTTCAATAGCCGCATTAACCAAAATCTACGTGAAGACAAGGGTTACACATACGGTGCTTACGGCTACTTCTCTGGTAATCCAGAAACAGGCTCGGTGGTTTTCACCGCGCAAGTACGAGCGGATGCAACGGTTGCTTCGATCATTGAGATGGAAAATGAGCTAAATGAATACTCGCAGTCAGGTATTACTGATGAAGAGATGAAATTTATGCGTCAAGCGGTCGGTCAAAAAGATGCACTGAAATATGAAACGCCAACACAAAAAGCGGAGCTCATCAGTGATATTCTTAAGTACAACCTCGATCATGATTACTTGCAGCAAAGAAACGCTATCGTAGAAAAAGTCGATAAGCAGACGTTGAATGCGCTGGCTCAGAAATGGTTTGATCCAAATGACTATCAAATTATCGTCGTTGGTGATGCTAAATCGTTGCGTCCTCAATTAGAAAAGTTGGGGAAAGACGTAGAAGAGCTTGAAATCATTCGATAGAGTACACATTTAATAGCGGAGAAACGTTTCTCCGCTATTCATCTAGATAAGCAACTTTTCGTGGGTTATTTATCTAGATGCATTAACTATCAATAACTTAGCTTACACTTGTGTTATGTAACAAGTGTCCTGCTCCCAATATAAGCGAACCTCATTTTGACTGATTTTGCTGCGCGACTAAAAAAAGTTGCATCAAACCCCGAAGTATTTAAGCAGTTTGGACGCGGTGTTGAGCGAGAAACTTTGCGCTATCGTCAGGATGGACATCTAGCTACAACTCCTCATCCTGAAGGGTTAGGCTCTGCGTTCACAAATCAATGGATCACAACGGATTTTTCGGAATCATTGTTAGAGTTCATTACGCCTGTGTCACATGAAATTCCAGAACTGATGGCACAGCTGAAAGATATCCATCATTTCACTCAAACCAAAATGGGTGAAGAGAAAATGTGGCCACTATCAATGCCTTGCTACGTCGGCTCAGAGGATGATATTCAGTTAGCCCAGTATGGCTCTTCGAATGCAGCGAAAATGAAAACGCTGTACCGAGAAGGTCTAAAGCGTCGCTATGGCAGCCTGATGCAAATAATTTCAGGTGTCCATTTTAACTTCTCATTTCCTGAAACATTTTGGGATGCGCTCTATGGCGAGCAAGATGAACAAGCCCGCCAAGATGCTAAGTCTGATGCGTACTTTGCGTTGATCCGTAATTACTACCGCTTTGGCTGGATGATTCCCTACTTCTTTGGTGCATCACCAGCGTTGTGTGGCTCTTTTATTCAAGGTCGTGAAACCGATCTGCCATTCGAGAAGATTGGCGGGACATTATATTTGCCGAAGTCGACGTCTTTGCGTTTGAGCGATCTTGGCTATACCAATAGTGCTCAAAGTGTGCTGAAAATTGGTTTTAACAGCATTGACCAATACCTCGATGGTTTGAGTGATGCGATTCGCCACCCATCAGAAGAGTTTGCGAAAATTGGGGTAAAAGTGGATGGTGAATACCGCCAGCTTAATTCCAATATCTTACAAATTGAGAATGAACTGTACGCTCCGATTCGTCCAAAACGTGTATCGAAAAGTGGTGAGAAGCCTTCAGATGCGTTACGACGCGGTGGTGTCGAATACATTGAAGTTCGTTCTCTAGATGTTAACCCATTCAGCGCAGTGGGTTTAAATGAAGAGCAAGTACGATTCTTGGATCTCTTCCTTACCTGGGCGGCCTTGTCAGACTCAGACCCTATGGATAACTGTGAATTAGAGTGTTGGCGCGATAACTGGAATAAAGTCATTGTTTCTGGCCGTGAAAAAGGTCTAATGCTGCAAATTGGTTGCCAAGGTGAGCGTCTATCTCTACAAGATTGGGCACACCGAGTTTTCGTCGAGTTACGTCAAATAGCACAGCAAATGGATATGACCGCTGGTGGCAGTGCATACCAAGATGTGTGTAATCAACTCGAGACATGGATTGATAACCCAGAACTAACGATCTCTGGTCAACTATTAGAGCTAACGAAAGAGCTGGGTGGGCTAGGTAAAGTTGGTTGTACTCTTGGTATGAAGTACCGTGATGAAAACCTAGCTCACGGTTATCAGTACTATTCACAAGATACGATGGAAACGGAAGTAGCGTCGTCCGTGGAAAAACAAAAGCAAGCAGAGCAGAGTGATACGCTTTCTTTTGATGATTTTTTGGAAGATTACTTTGCTTACCTGAAGCAGTAATGACTAACTAAGGATTGGTGCGGTTGAACATTAAGTCGTCAGTAGTAGCGGTACTTGGAAGCGTGTTACTTGCAGGTTGTGCTACGGCACCGCCAAAGCAGCAGAATAACTTATGCGAGATATTCCGAGAGAAATCCGGTTGGTACGATGATGCCAAAGATATGGAAGATGAATGGGGGACCCCTATTCATGTCGCTATGGCCATCATTAAACAAGAAAGCAGCTTTCGGCACGATGCAAAACCACCTAAAGATTATTTGCTAGGGTTTATTCCTTGGGGACGAGTCAGCAGTGCGTATGGTTACGCTCAAGCTCAAGACCCTGCTTGGGAAGACTTCCAAGATGCCACAGGTCAGGGTGGCTCTCGTACCAACTTCGATGATTCTATGATGTTTGTCGGTTGGTATACTCATGAAACACGGCGTCAGCTAGGGATTTCATTATGGGATCCCTATAACCAGTATCTGGCTTATCATGAAGGGCGAGGTGGGTATAAGCGAGGTACTTATAATCGAAAGCCTAGTTTAATCAAAGTCGCTCGACGTGTTGAACAAACAGCGAAAACTTATGGCTGGCAGCTGAAGCAATGTCGTCAGGAATTAGAAGACAACAGCAGCTGGTTCTTTTAGCCCACAGTCAGTTCATGTGCTGTAGGGATGAATGACATTTATCCATTACCGAAAGGTACTGGAGTTACAATCAGGAGAGATGTAATGCCTTTACTCGATAGTTTTACCGTGGACCACACTCGTATGAACGCACCCGCTGTACGAGTGGCGAAAACCATGCAGACCCCAAAAGGGGATACGATTACTGTTTTCGACTTACGCTTTACTGCGCCAAACAAAGACATTCTTTCTGAAAAAGGTATTCACACCCTAGAGCACCTTTATGCAGGCTTTATGCGTAATCACCTAAACGGTGATTCTGTTGAGATCATCGATATTTCGCCTATGGGTTGCCGCACAGGTTTTTACATGAGCCTGATTGGCACACCATCAGAGCAGCAAGTCGCAGATGCTTGGATTGCAGCAATGGAAGATGTGCTGAAGGTAGAAAGTCAGAATAAGATCCCTGAACTTAACGAATACCAATGCGGCACGGCAGCAATGCACTCTTTAAAAGAAGCACAACAGATCGCAAAGAACATTTTGGATGCTGGTGTTTCGGTGAACAAAAATGATGAACTTGCTTTGCCTGAGTCGATGTTAAAAGAGTTGCGCATCGACTAGGTGCTCATTAAGAAGCATATTGCCCCAATAAGTAAAAAGCCTGACATGAGTCAGGCTTTTCTTTTGGTTATTTGGATGTCGATTTTTTCTTCTTCGGATAAACACGAACGAGCTTGATTCGGTTCTCTTCAATCTCAACAAGCTCCATTGGATGACCAGCCACTCTCACACTTAGATGGCTCTCAGGAATATCTTCCAAGTGTTCTAAAATGAGCCCGTTTAGCGTTCTCGGACCATCCGTTGGTAAATCCCATTTCAGGCCTTTGTTGATATCTCGGATATTGGTGCTGCCTTCAATAAGAAAGCTTCCGTCACCTTGAGGACTGATTTCATCAGAGAGGCTTGGAGAAATTGACGTCGTGAACTCACCAATGATCTCTTCCAGAATATCTTCAAGAGTAATTAGACCGATGATATCACCGTACTCATCCACGATCAGACCGATACGTTGCTTGTTACGTTGGAATTTCAACATTTGCACGTTCAGTGGTGTGCCTTCTGGGATGTAATAGACCTCATCAGCAGCACGTAATAGCGTTTCTTTGTTGAATTCGTTCTTTTCCAACATCAGACGATAAGCTTCACGCAAGCGCAGCATGCCAACCACTTCATCAATTTGGTCACGATAGAAAACTATGCGCCCATGTGGTGAGTGGGTTAGTTGACGAACAATGGATTTCCAGTCGTCGTTAATATCGATACCAGTAATTTCATTGCGTGGGACCATAATGTCGTTCACGGTGACGTGCTCAAGATCCAAAATAGACACCAGCATGTCTTGGTGTCGGCGAGGGATCAAACCGCCAGCTTCATTTACTACCGTACGCAGCTCATCGGAGCTAAGATGATCTTCTGCTGAGTGATCCGCTCTTACACCAAGTAAGCGGATAAAGCCATTCGTAATAAAGTTAACAAGCATCACTAAAGGCGACAGTAACTTCATCAGTATGGTCAATAATATACTGCTCGCGTAGGACACACGTTCAGGGTAAAGCGCTGCAATTGTTTTAGGGGTAACCTCGGCAAAAACCAATACAACCATAGTTAGTGCACCGGTTGCGATAGCGACACCTAAATCACCATACAAACGCATACCAATAATGGTCGCGATAGCAGACGCGAGAATATTAACGAGGTTGTTGCCGATAAGAATAAGACCAATCAAACGATCTGGACGGTCTAATAGTCTTTCGACTCGCTTAGCACCCTTATGCCCGTTTTTGGCTAAGTGTTTTAAGCGATAACGATTCAGAGACATCATCCCTGTTTCTGAACCGGAAAAGTAACCTGATATGACGATAAGACACGCGAGTAGCGCAAACAAGATACCCGTAGAGATGTCGTCCAAAACGTTGCTGTTCCTTGTAAGTATTGGGTTATATAACGGTTGAGTAAGTCCGTTAAGTCAAAGAGTTAAGGCGTACTGTATTTTATCTAGCCTAAAATATAAAGGATAGGAGCCCTAGAGCTCCTTAATTCAAGATGATTTCTTTTACAAAGCGACTGCCAAAATATGCCAGAGTTAACAGTGTTGCTCCTGCAACAGCGAACCATGTGACTTTTCTACCACGCCAGCCTTTTTGATAGTGACCCCAAAGCAGTATTGAGTACACCACCCAAGCGATGAAAGAAAGAATGCCCTTATGTGCCTTACCTTGGGCAAACATATCCTGCACAAAGACAAAGCCAGTAATGAGCGTGGCAGTTAACAATAAGTTACCGATCAAAATGATTTTGAAGAGTTGACGCTCCACCATTAATAGAGGCGGCAGGTTTGGGTTAATCGCCAAAGATTTTTTTGCTTTCAGTTTGTGATCCAGCCAAGCCAACTGAAGCGCATAGAGTGCCCCGATAGTTAAAGTCGCGTATGAGAAGAGCGCAAATGAAATATGAATGAGTAGCTTAGGGTCATTCTCTAGGTGCTTTATAAACGTGCTTGGCAAAAATGTGGCAGCAGATAAATTGATGGCAGCAAAGCTATAAACGACAGGCAATAAAAACCACAGTCGGTTTTTCAACATAGCAAGGCTCATGACCAGAGAAATAATAAAACTGATCAAAGAAGCCACGTTGAGAATACTCAGGTTTTGACCTGAACCATCAAAAATCAGATCACTCAAAATCCACGCATGAAAAACAAGCGCACAGGCAGCACTAGCAAACACTGTTTTTGCTTTGATTCCTGACTGTTGTGAGAGTCCGGGTATGATGGTCGCAATCGCCAAGACATAAAGTATGGCGGCCGCGATGGCTATTAAGCTATCCATGAATCCTAAATATTATTGTGCACGATGGAGAAATTATACCTTGCATTACACTTTGGGGCTACGATATATCCGACATCAATCGTGAGAGATGAGATATTGAAATTAATAAGTTACCGCACCATATATAAATAGAGACAAGAATAGGACAGCGGTACGGGTATGACTCAGACCTTGGCTAATGTATACTCACACTAATTAATCGCCATTTTAGCGAAGAGACAAAGATGTTTGAGAATTTAACGGATCGATTATCCAAAACGCTGAAAAATATCAGTGGTAAAGGTCGTCTGACCGAAGACAACATTAAAGAAACCCTGCGTGAAGTCCGAATGGCTCTACTTGAAGCTGACGTTGCGCTTCCGGTCGTTCGTGAATTTGTGAACCGCGTTAAAGAAAAAGCGGTGGGCGTAGAAGTTTCTAAATCTCTGACTCCAGGTCAGGAATTTATCAAGATCGTTCAAACAGAACTTGAAGCCGTAATGGGTGAGTCGAATGAGGCGCTAAACCTTGCTGCTCAACCACCTGCAGTGCTTCTTATGGCTGGTCTACAAGGTGCGGGTAAAACCACATCGGTAGGTAAGTTATCTAAGCTTCTAAAAGAACGTGACAAGAAGAAAGTCTTGGTTGTGTCTGCCGACGTTTACCGTCCTGCGGCAATCAAGCAGCTTGAAACACTGGCATCAGACATCGGTGTTGACTTCTTCCCATCATCACCAGACCAAAAGCCTATTGATATCGCCAATGCAGCGATTGACCATGCGAAGAAAAAATTCTACGACGTACTTATTGTCGATACCGCAGGTCGTTTGGCAATTGATGAAGAGATGATGGGGGAGATCAAAGATCTTCACGCAGCTATCAACCCAGTAGAAACGCTATTTGTTGTTGACGCCATGACGGGTCAAGACGCAGCAAATACAGCAAAAGCCTTTGGCGATGCGCTACCTCTTACCGGTGTAGTTCTAACTAAGGTTGATGGTGATGCTCGTGGTGGTGCGGCACTTTCAGTACGCCATGTCACGGGCAAGCCAATCAAATTCTTGGGTGTCGGTGAAAAAACTGACGCGCTAGAACCGTTCCACCCAGATCGTGTTGCTTCACGTATTCTTGGCATGGGTGACGTTTTGTCTTTGATTGAAGACCTACAACGCAACGTTGACCAAGAAAAGGCAGAAAAGTTAGCGAAGAAGTTCAAAGAGAAGAAAGGTTTTGACCTTGAAGATTTCCGTGAACAGCTAGGCCAGATGCAAAACATGGGCGGCATGATGGGGATGATGGATAAGCTTCCAGGAATGTCCCAGCTACCAGACAATGTAAAAGACAAAGTCGATGACAAGATGTTCAAACAGATGGAAGCGATCATCAGCTCCATGACAATGAAAGAACGTCAACGCCCAGAAATTATCAAGGGCTCGCGCAAGAAGCGTATCGCGGCTGGTTCTGGTGTGCAGGTTCAAGATGTAAACCGCTTACTAAAACAGTTCACCCAAATGCAGAAAATGATGAAAAAGATGCAAAAAGGTGGAATGAAAGGCATGATGCGCAATATGCAAGGCATGATGGGCGGCATGGGTGGTGGCGGTGGCTTCAATCCATTTGGTCGTTAATTAATCGATCACGCATAGATTCAGGGTGTTAGGTACGTCACAAACTTTAAATTCAATTTATGTTGGTGAAAAAGTAACTAAACTCCTTGCATTGCTCCGGGAGAAGAGTAAAATTCCGGAGCTTTATTTTGGCACGAGACCCCAAACTGTTTAATTTATTGAATGGTTTTTGGGGTTAATTTTATTTTTGAGAAAGCAAAGAGGACGACATGGTAACCATTCGTTTGGCACGTCACGGCGCTAAAAAGCGTCCATTTTATCAAATCGTAGTAGCGGACAGCCGCAACGCTGCAACTGGCCGTTTCATCGAGAAAGTTGGTTTCTTCAACCCAACTGCTAAAGGTCAAGAAGAAGGTCTACGTCTAGACCTAGACCGCGTTAACCACTGGGTTGGTCAAGGCGCGTCAGTATCTGACCGTGTTGCTAAGCTAGTTAAAGACGCTCAAAAAGCGGCTTAATTTTTTACTTGAAAAGTAGAAACTAGTTTATGTCGATGAAAGGTAAAGAAACAATGAGCAACGAAAAGATTGTTGTAGGCAAGTTTGGTGCTACTTACGGCATTCGTGGTTGGCTTAAAGTTTTTTCCTACACAGACAATGCTGAAAGCATTTTCGATTACAGCCCTTGGTACATTAACCAAAAGGGTAAGTGGGTTGAGTACAAAGTAGAAAGCTGGAAGCGCCATAACAAAGGTATGGTGGCTAAGCTGGAAGGCATGGATGTTCGTGAAGACGCGCATCTAATGACGAACTTTGAAATTGCTATTGACCCTGCGGTACTTCCTGAATTGTCAGAAGATGAGTTCTACTGGCGCGAATTGTTTGGGATGCAAGTTGTAACTACTAAAGGTTACGATCTAGGTGTCGTTACTGACATGCTAGAAACTGGCTCAAACGATGTTCTGGTTGTTAAAGCAAATCTTAAAGATGCTTTCGGGCAGAAGGAACGATTAATCCCGTTCCTTGAAGAGCAAGTGATCATTAATGTTGATCGCGAAGCTCAACGGATCGAAGTTGACTGGGATCCTGGATTCTAATCTCCAAAATTACAGAGCGAGATAAACATGTGGGTTGGCGTTATTAGCCTTTTTCCAGAAATGTTCCGTTCTGTTACTGATTTTGGAGTAACAGGTCAAGCGGTTAAAAAAGGTCTTTTGTCGATTGAGACTTGGAATCCTAGAGATTTCACTCACGACAAACATCGCACAGTCGATGACCGACCTTACGGTGGTGGCCCTGGTATGTTAATGATGGTTCAGCCTTTGCGCGATGCCATTCATACCGCGAAAGCAGCCTCACCGGGCAAGACGAAAGTCATCTACCTTTCTCCTCAAGGTCGCAAGCTCGACCAGAAAGGAGTGGAAGAACTGGCAACGAATGAGAACTTGCTTCTGATTTGTGGTCGTTATGAAGGGGTAGATGAGCGCATCATTCAATCTGAAGTCGACGAAGAATGGTCGATTGGTGATTTTGTGATGACGGGTGGTGAGATACCAGCCATGACGTTAATCGACTCTGTCTCTCGGTTTGTTCCGGGTGTACTAGGGGATTTCGCGTCAGCAGAAGAAGACTCTTTTGCAAATGGCTTGTTAGATTGCCCTCACTATACGCGTCCAGAAGTATTGGATGACAAAGAGGTACCAGCTGTACTGATGTCAGGCAATCACAAGGACATTCGTCAATGGCGACTCAAGCAGTCGTTGGGCCGTACTTGGCTAAGAAGACCAGAGCTCCTGGAAAACCTAGCTCTGACTGACGAACAGGAACAATTACTTGCTGAGTTTGTTAATGAGCATAAAGCCATTAAAGAACATAACGCAAAGTAACCTAATTTATTTAGTATCAGTTTATTCTAGGAATTTAAAAAATGAGTAACATCATCAAAGCTCTTGAAGAAGAGCAAATGAAATCAGACCTACCTAAATTTGCACCAGGTGACACTGTTGTAGTTCAAGTTAAGGTAAAAGAAGGTGACCGTGAGCGTCTACAGGCTTTCGAAGGCGTTGTAATCGCAATCCGTAACCGTGGTCTACACTCTGCTTTCACTGTACGTAAGATCTCTAACGGTGAAGGTGTTGAGCGTACGTTCCAAACACACTCTCCAATCGTTGATAGCATCGAAGTTAAACGCCGTGGTGCAGTACGTCGTGCCAAGTTGTACTACCTACGTGAGCGTTCTGGTAAGTCTGCTCGTATCAAAGAGAAACTTGCTAAGAAGTAATGCTATAACTAGCGTTCTCATCTTAAACGGAGTCCTTTTAGGGCTCCGTTTTTTTATTTGTGTAATTAGCTTGCTCGTTTCTTTTCACCCGACCTGCACTGTCGATGCTCATGCACTGACGTACACTCCACGCCTCTGTCTTGTTGTGAATAGATTCCTGATGTCGCTATGGCTCCTCGGAATGACGGGAAACAATGATCAAATATTACTGGGTTCTGTGGTTAAAATTCGTCATTCTGGATAGCGACGAAGGAGCGTGATTCAGAATCTACTAGTTGAGAATGTAAGTGTTTAAGTTGTTAGCTTCATCCTTGCTGTTAGTAGATTCTTAATGTCGCTATGGCTCCTCGGAATGACAGGAAATGATGGTCAAAGATTACAGAGTACCGTGGTTAAAATTCGTCATTCTGGACAGCGACGAAGGAGCGTGATTCAGAATCTACTAGTCGAGCATGCAATTGTTTAAGTTGTTAGCTTCATCCTTGCTATGAGTAGATTCCTGATGCCGCTATGGCTCCTCTGAATGACGGGAATTGATAGCCAAAGATTACAGGGTACCGTGGTTAAAATTCGTCATTCTGGACAGCGACGAAGGAGCGTGATTCAGAATCTACTAGTCGAGTATGCAAGTATTTATGTTGTTAGCTTCATCCTTGCTATGAGTAGATTTCTGATGCCGCTATGGCTCCTCGGAATGACAGGAAATGATGGTCAAAGATTATAGAGTACCGTGGTTAAAATTCGTCATTCTGGACAGCGACGAAGGAGCGTGATTCAGATTCCCTAAGAAGGAACCTAGGGTATTCCTTTACCCTAGGTCTCAATTTAATACTGGTCTTCAGACCAGCCATCACTATCGGACATATCGGGTGCGCCAGGGATGGTGTTTTCTTCATCTGCCCATTCACCAAAATCAATCATTTGGCATTGTTTACTGCAGAAAGGGCGATGAGGGCTTTGTTCTCCCCATTCTACGTCGGCGCCACATTGTGGGCATTGAACGATGGTAACTTTAGACATAGTTGAGCGTCCCATTACTAATTGGTGTTAAAGGGTAGTATACCTAAACGAATTAAAGATGGCTTATTCAACGCGCTATTGCTGCTACGAAATTTTATCAAATATAAGCGCAATAAAGCGTTGAATTTTAGATTATGGAGGCGAGGCGTAGTGTCGTCTTAGCTGCACACAGCAAGTTCAAACTCAATATCTTGTGTGCACGCTTGACCGTTTTCAAACGACATGAACTTGATCGCAAAGCGATTTTTATGACCTGAAATCATAGGATAAACGCCATATTCCATTGGGATGTGAAGTCTTAGAATGTTGGCTTCATCAGCGTCGCTTTGGAAGAAACCTGCACGACCGATTTGAGCTTTGAAATGTCCGGTCTCTCTAGTGAGCTTTAACCATAACGAAAGCGCATCAGATAAGGGCTTTAAGCTTGCTTGCCACTGTTGTGCATCACGCTTTTTACGTTCAATGGGTAGGTGAAGCCAGTAGTGTAATGCTGGCAGATCAAAGCAGCATGAACCACCCGGTAGATTAAAGCGTTGGCGGATAGAGCTTAGGAAGCGATCTTCTTTTAATGCTTGGCCAAAACGTTCAGCACCCATTAGTTGGCTATGAACGACATCTATCTCTTGTAGCAAGGTATTTAATGCGTCTTGATCGACACCATCAACATTTAGCCAATGGCGGTACGACAGCCGTTGCTTCTCAAGATCTTTAGCCAGTTCACTTTTCAGTTGGATTTGTTCGAAGATCTCAACCATATCGAATAACGCACGGAAAAACAGTTGATACTGATGATTTTCGCTAAACCCAGAGGCCAAGTGAGCCTGACGCAGCAGAGACTCCACTCTTAGATAAATACGAGTTTTCTCATTTAACGGATGTTCAAATTTGTGCGTGGTCATCGACATAAGCCTTTGTGAGTTTCGTTCCTATTTTCGCAGATTTTTCTTACACATGGCTAGGTACTTTTCGTGCAAATCTGTGATTTGAAGCAAAAGATCAGGGTCACTTGGATTATTCTTAACCACATCGTCTGCAAGCGCGAGCCTTTGCTCTCTTGATGCTTGAGAGGCAAGGATGGCGCGAACTTGATCTTCACTCACATTGTCTCGTTTCATCGTGCGAGATATCTGTGTATTCGGTTCTACATCGACGACAAGAACGCGATCACACAAACTATCTAGCTTGTTTTCTACGAGCAACGGCACCACAAGTAACGCATACTCTGAAGTGACTTGCTGCAAATCTTCGATCATCTTTTCACGAATTATCGGGTGCAACAGTGCGTTGAGCCATGCTTTTTCATCTGAATTCGAAAAGATTTTTTCTCTCAGCTTTGCGCGATCTAAAGTTTGGTCTTCACGAACGATATCGTGACCAAAGTGTTCAATAATCGCGTTTAGGCCGGGAGTACCTGGCTCGACAACTTCTCTTGCTACAATGTCGGCATCGACGATATCGATTTTAAATTGTTGTTTGAACAGATTCGCGACGGTTGTTTTTCCACTAGCGATACCACCTGTTAAACCAATAACCAAAGCCATTTACACTCCTAGAACTGAAGTAAAGTACCAGTTTAAAATCTGGTCGCCCCAAATTAAGCTTATCCAACCAGCAATTGCTAAGTAAGGACCGAAAGGGAAAGCTTTTTCAATTCCCTGCTTTTGCAAGCGTAGTTGAATGATGCCAAATACGATGCCAACCACAGAAGAAAGTAGAATGATCATCGGCAGTGACTGCCAACCTAGCCAAGCTCCTAGTGCCGCTAGTAGTTTAAAATCACCATACCCCATTCCTTCTTTACCAGTAAGTAACTTAAAGCCCCAGTAAACGGACCAGAGACATAGGTAACCAGCAATAGCACCAATGACAGAATCTTGTAGAGTAACAGGACTTATTTCGACTAATGCTAAGGCAATGCCAGCCCAAGTTAATGGTAATGTTAATTGGTCAGGTAACAACATAGTATCGAGATCGATAAATGTTGCGGCGATTAAGATAAAAGTAAAAAAGAGTAGGGCAACGGTAAAGTAACTAAAACCAAAGTAATAAGCTATAAAGCCTGAACAGAACGCGGTGAGCAGTTCAATCAGTGGATAGCGTGCGCTAATGGTTGCCTGACAGTTGTGACATTTGCCTTTTAAAAGCAGCCAGCTAATCACAGGAATGTTGTCGCGAATACGTATCGGTGTTGCGCATTTCTGGCAGGAGGAGCGTGGAACGCTCAAGGTCAGCACTTCTTTAGGAGGTTCTATTTTGTATTCAGGAAATGACTCGGCACATTCGCGTCGCCATTCTAGTTCCATGATTTTAGGTAGTCGATAAATAACCACATTGAGGAAGCTACCCACGATCAGACCGAAGATGGTGGCAAACACAACGAATAGCCAAGGGTAGTACTGGAATACTTCCATATTTGTCTCTTGAGCGATGAGTGAAATCAGCAAGATGCTGTTTTAAAGGAGTTAACAGCTCATTCTAGCCCAATACACTCATTAAGTTAAAGATTGGCAAGTACATTGCTGTCACTAATCCGCCAACAACGATACCTAAAAAAACGATAATTAGTGGCTCTAGAATTTTACTAAGGTTGTCGACGGTGTTGTCGACTTCAAACTCGTAGATTGTTGCAACTTTATTGAGCATATCGTCAAGTCGACCAGACTCTTCACCGATCATAACCATTTGTAACACCAATTCAGGGAACACATTACAGTTGCGCATGGCTACATACATTGGCATACCTGCGGCGGTATCACGGTAAACTTCTTCTATGGCGAGTTGATAGTGCAAGTTTCCTGATGTTTTTGATGTAGTTTTTAAACTGGTTAGAATTGGAATGCCCGCTGTAAAGCTTGTGGCGAGTGTTCGACTAAATTTGGCGATCGCTGCTTTTGATAATACAGGCCCAAGGACAGGAAATTTAAGCATAGATCGATTGAGCGTTAAGCGAAAAGAATCTGAACGCTTAGAGAGGATTCTCGCCGAGATGAATAAACTAATGGAGCCTAGTGCGATAAACGGACTCCAGTTTTGTGTCCAGGCGGAAAGATCTAACACTTGCCTGGTAAACCAAGGTAAGTCAGCACCAAAACCAACAAACATTTTTTCAAACTCGGGAATGACTTTGGTGAGCATGATAAACGACACGCCTAACGCTACTAGCACTACCATCGCAGGGTAAATCAGTGCTTTGATCACTTTCGCACGGAGTTGTTCATTTTTTTCTCGGTAGGTGGCTAAGCGCTCGAACACTTCTGCTAAGTTACCGGATTGCTCACCTGTGGCGATAAGATCAGTATAGAGTGGGTCAAAGTGTTCACTTGCAGTGCGCATGGCTTTTGACATGGGCGTCCCCGCTTCAACGGCGCGTGTCACGCTCATCAAAATGGATTTCATCTCTGCTTTTTTGTGATTCTCTGATACCAATTTTAAAGCCTGAACCAAGGGCACACCGGTTATCAACATCGTCGAAATTTGGCGGGTAAACACCGTGATGTCTCTGCCTTTCACGCGATGGCTGAGTTTAGTGAGAAACGAAATACTGCTTTTCTTTAACTTCTTGATCTTGATGTGCTGTGCGTCTAGACGCTCGCGTACTTCAATTTCCGTCATCGCGAGGGTTTGTCCAGACGTCTTTTGGCCTGAACTGTTGATGCCTTTCCAGCGGAAGTTTTTAAGTTGTGGTGTAGTGCTTTTCATGGATGTGACTGCTGATTAAAGGATTAAAAATAAAGTACGCGCTGTAGTTCACTAAAACTTGTGATCCCTTGTTTGAGTTTTTCTATGCCCGACATTTGTAACGTGCTCATACCATTTGCGATGGCGAGTTTTTCTAGTTCATGTACCGAGGCGCCTTTAATAAGCGCTTCGGAAAGAAATTCATCAAAGCGCATCACTTCATAAATCCCCGTTCGGCCGGAATAACCATGGGTACACTCATTACATCCATCGGGATTGGCTTTAAAAATGTTGTCGCTTGCTTGAATTCCAAGGTGTTGTAGCTGAACGGTAAGCTCTTGTGATTGTTTACAGTGCGAGCACAGTTTACGGGCCAAGCGCTGGGCAATAATCAAACTAAGAGATGAGGCCAAGTTAAAGCTTTCTACGCCCATGTTTGATAAACGAATAACCGTTTCAGCAGCAGAATTGGTATGTAAGGTTGAAAGTACTAAGTGACCGGTTTGCGATGCTTTTATAGCGATTTCGGCGGTGTCTAAGTCACGAATCTCACCGACCATTACCACATCCGGGTCTTGACGTAAGAAAGAGCGCAGGGCTTCGGCAAAACCAAAACCAATCTTAGGCTGAACCTGAACTTGGTTAATGCCCGATAAGTTAATTTCTACTGGGTCTTCTGCCGTGGAAATATTGATTTCTGGCTTATTGAGGATACTTAGCCCAGTGTATAGAGAAACGGTTTTACCGCTCCCTGTTGGGCCAGTCATCAGAATCATGCCTTGTGGGCGACGCAGCGCATCCAAGTACAATTGTTTTTGTTGTTCGCTATAACCAAGCTTGTCGATATCCAATGACGCAGAGCTGCTGTCGAGCAGTCGTAGTACAATTTTCTCTCCAAATAGAGTAGGCAGCGTGGATACACGCATATCAATTGCGGTGTCTTGATTCAACTTGAGCTTAATACGCCCATCTTGTGGTAAACGTCGCTCTGCAATATCAAGCTTAGAGAGGATTTTGATACGAGCGGATAAGCGGCGACTTAAGTGGCTTGGTGGCTGCTGTGTTTCAATTAAGATGCCATCGCAGCGTAGGCGCACGCGGTACATCTTTTCATAAGGCTCAAAGTGGATATCGGATGCGCCTTTGCGCACAGCGTCCAATAGAATTTGGTTGATGTAACGGCTAACAGGAGACTCATCTTGGCTCAAGTCTTCAATGTTGTCGATTTCATCTGCGCCCACGTCAACCAGATTGGCTAACTCTTCTTGGTTGATCTCTTTTAACCCGGACTTCTCATGACTCAATGAACGACCATACAAGCGTCGAATTGCCGCGCTGAGTTGACTAAAATCCCCCAAGACCAATTCAACCTGTAAACCAGTGGCAAAGCGAAAATCATCTTCTGCTTGTTGGTTGGTGGGGTCGGCAACGGCGAGTAATAACGTTGAAGACGTACGCTGGAGTGGGAGTGCGTTATGCCGTGTGATTAATTCCCTAAGGCCAAGTTGCTGACAAAGCGAAGCATACTCGTACTGAGATAACTCGGGCTGATTTAAACCAAAGAGAGAACTTAAGTGCTCAGCGAGTTCGCTTGACGTGAAGAATCCAGAACTGAGTAAAGCTTCCGGCATCGAAATGCCAGAAGCTTTGACTTGCTCTATTAACGATTCTTCTTGGGAAAACGTCAGTAACCCTTTTTGGCGAAGAGCCGTGGATAGGTTGGTTAACATATTCTATAAATTAGCATCCTTAGAACATGATTTTGGAAGTAGTTTAGCATCTAGGGTGGCTTTACATGTCCATGTACCACCAGCCGCTCTGTTTAGTGCTATTTTTGCATTATTTACGTCAGGGCTATTTCCAGAACCGGCAAAAGTTAACAGGATGTTGCTATTGGCGTCATCAAAAGTTATTGCACCATTGTTTGGCTGAATCACTCCTAAGTCAGTTGTTAGCTGGCCAGCAGTTGTACCATCAGGAAAACTACCATTTGTAACAATGTAATCTTCAACATTAGTTCGTACTGAGGTTATTGTTGCTAGTCCAGCCCCCAACTCTGACTTGGCCACATAGTTTTGGTATTGAGGGATAGCAATCGCTGCTAAAACACCAATAACGGCCACCACAATCATTAATTCAATCAGAGTAAAACCCTGTTGTTCTTTATGTTTACTGTTTTTCATTTTTAACCCTTTCCTAAAAATTAATAATGCTCTTGCATTGGCGAAAGATTATGGAGAGTTAAGGTGGGTTGAAAATGGGGAAGGGATGGGCTCTCGAGTGAGATAAAACTCTTTGGTGAAAAGTTGCATATCGCATGCAGAGTTTTGCGAGTAGTACTATTTTTTAGTGGATAAAAAGAAAGGGCCAATTGGCCCTTTTAAATGATGAGTTACTCACAACTCACTGAGTTAGTTGAAGTAATTGAGATTGTGTTGCTTTTATTATTTGAAGCGCATCGAAAGATCCATCGCTTTTAAATGCTTAGTCAACGCGCCTACCGAAATGTAATCGACACCGGTTTCTGCGTATTCTGCGATGGTCTCTAGCGTAATGTTGCCGGAGTTTTCTAAAGCGGCACGACCTGCGTTAATCGCTACGGCTTCACGCATCATTTCTTTTGTGAAGTTATCGAGCATGATGATGTCGGCACCAGCCTCTATCGCTTGTTTCAACTCTTCTAAGCTTTCCGTTTCTACTTCTACTGGTTTGCCTGGGTTAAGCTCTTTCGCTTTTTGGATGGCTTGAGTGATGCCACCACAAGCAATAATGTGGTTTTCTTTAATGAGGTAAGCGTCGAACACGCCGATGCGATGGTTAAAGCCACCACCACACGTCACGGCGTATTTTAGTGCGCTACGCAGACCAGGAATGGTTTTGCGTGTGTCTAGTAGACGACACTCAGTATGCGCGATTTTTTCAGCGTACTCTGCGGTAACTGTTGCGCAGCCAGACAACGTTTGGATGAAATTCATTGCGTTACGCTCACCAGTTAACAAGTCACGAGCAGGGCCTGTCAGCGTGCAAAGGGTTTGGTTAGGTTCGACTTTATCTCCGTCCTTTACGTGCCATTCAATGCTGACCTTGCCACCGAGCTGTTTAAAAACTTCATCAGCCCATGCTTGACCACAGAACACACCATGCTCACGAGTAATAATCGTTGCGGCATTAACCGCATCGGCAGGGATCAAAGATGCAGTAATGTCGTTATCTGCGTCGACACTGCCACCTAGATCTTCTTTTAAGGTATCAGCGACAGAGCGAGTGATCTCTAAAGGGAGTTGTTGTTTAAGGTATTCTAGGCGTTCTTGAATGTTGTGTGTGTTCTTCATCGCAAATCTTGTCTTGAAAGGGAGATGGCAACGAATGATACTCTCCGGTGTCAATAATTTCAGCAGTTAATTTGCAAAGTAGAGAGGTTGATATGCGCCCAATTATCGAGAATGGCTGGCTGACACAGGCAAAGCATGTTCCGTCACCATTTTTTGATGCCCGCTCTGATATAAACGACATCTCTCTGCTGGTGGTACACAACATCAGTTTGCCTCCTGGGCAGTTTGGTGGACCATATATAGAGGACTTCTTCACTGGCAAGCTAGACCCAAATGAACATCCATTTTTTGAAGTTATTCACAAAATGGGCGTTTCTGCACATTGCTTGATTAAAAGAAACGGCGAGGTTGTTCAATTTGTTTCTTTTCTTGATAGAGCATGGCATGCCGGTCAATCCAGTTTCGCGGGCAGGGAGCGTTGTAATGACTATTCCATTGGTATCGAGCTTGAAGGGACAGAATTTACTGCCTACACAGAAGCGCAATATCAATCACTTGCAGAGATCACTGAGGTGATTATGCAGTCTTATCCTCAAATCACCCCGCCACGAATTACCGGTCATCAATATATTGCGCCCTTGAGAAAAAGCGATCCTGGTCTAAGCTTTGATTGGGTGAAATATAGACTGCTTATACAGCGTTGATTTGTAGCGAAAGTGTAAATTCAAAAAAGCGAAATAAATAAGGCATACGATCAGGTATGCCTTTTTTTGATACCAGAAATATTAATGATTGTTAAAAGTTAACTACATTTTTACGCTCGCATATGCCGTTTTGGTGAATAAATAGACTGATAATTTTGTCATTTTCTGTATTTCTTTTCCAAAACTGCTAGCACGTCGACTTCCCATTTGTATGCTTTATGTAATTGGTCATACCAATTCTATTGCTGTTTTAACAGTCGATTGTTATCAGAGTGTTGGAAGTAAGCTCGTTCTATGATTTA
Organism: Vibrio sp. Vb2880; assembly: GCF_033337975.1. Lineage (NCBI taxonomy): Bacteria > Pseudomonadati > Pseudomonadota > Gammaproteobacteria > Vibrionales > Vibrionaceae > Vibrio > Vibrio sp. Vb2880. The sequence continues at coordinate 210,273 of NZ_JAWORT010000008.1, read as the reverse complement.
GGTCAATTTTCGGCTGGACAGTGGCGTTTTAATTATGTTAATTTCTGCACCAACTTAAAATTGGTATTACCAATTACCTGCAAGAGTAGAAGAACAATAAATTATGGCTTATCAAAGGATTCGTCAGCCAAAACTCTCTGATGTTATAGAACAAGAGTTAGAAAGGTTGATAGTGGAAGGAACATTGTCTCCGGGGCAACAACTGCCTCCAGAGCGTGAACTGGCAAAACAGTTCGATGTGTCTCGTCCTTCAGTCCGAGAAGCCATTCAACGCTTGGAAGCGAAGCGTTTGTTGACTCGTCGCCAAGGTGGCGGAACATTCGTAAGTGAGAATATCTGGAAGAGCTTTTCAGATCCCTTGTTGAATTTGTTGTCTAGTCATTCTGAAACCCAGCTTGATGTGCTTGAGTCTCGTCATGCAATGGAAGGAATTTCAGCTTACTTTGCAGCTTTACGTGGTACCGAAGAAGATTTTGCGCGTATTCAAGGTTGCCTTGAACGCATTAGCCAAGAGCAAGCAAACAACGATATCGAAGCTGAATCTGCGGAAGTGATGCAATTTTTGATCGCTTTGACAGAAGCCGCGCACAACGTGGTTTTGTTGCACATTGTTCGAAGCTTAGCACCTTTGCTTGAGCAAAATATTCTACAAAATTTTAAATTACTACGTCGCCGCCCAGAAGCGGTCGAGAAAGTCAGTAAACACCGAGCCAATATCGTGGATGCGATTGTTTCTGGTCAGCCTGAAAAGGCGCGAGAAATGTCCCACTCGCACTTGGCTTACATCGAAGAAACATTGTTGGATTTGACTCGAGAAGAGTCTCGACGAGAGCGTTCTCTACGTCGAATTCAGCAGGGTAACGACTCGTAAGAGCGTTACTTAAATAAGTAGATCCAACCAACAGAAGGATAGATCGCCATGTCTGATATGAAGCATGACGTAGATGCACTGGAAACTCAAGAATGGCTACAAGCGCTTGAGTCAGTTGTACGTGAAGAAGGTCTAGAGCGTGCTCAATTCCTATTAGAGCAAGTTCTAGATAAAGCACGTCTAGACGGTGTTGATATGCCAACAGGTATCACAACTAACTACATCAACACGATTCCTGCAGACCAAGAACCAGCATACCCAGGTGACACAACACTTGAGCGTCGTATTCGCTCAATTATTCGTTGGAACGCTATCATGATCGTTCTACGTGCATCTAAGAAAGACCTAGAGCTAGGCGGCCACATGGCGTCTTTCCAGTCTTCTGCTGCGTTCTACGAGACATGTTTCAACCACTTCTTCCGTGCGCCAAACGAGAAGGATGGTGGCGACCTAGTTTACTACCAAGGTCACATTTCACCAGGTATCTACTCACGTGCATTCGTTGAAGGTCGTCTAACTGAAGAGCAGCTAGACAACTTCCGTCAAGAAGTAGACGGAAAAGGTATTCCTTCATACCCGCACCCTAAACTGATGCCTGAATTCTGGCAGTTCCCGACAGTATCGATGGGCCTAGGTCCAATCGCTTCTATCTACCAAGCTCGTTTCCTTAAGTACCTAGAAGGCCGTGGTCTTAAAGATACTTCAGAGCAGCGCGTTTACGCGTTCCTAGGTGACGGTGAGATGGATGAGCCAGAATCACGTGGTGCTATCTCTTTCGCTGCGCGTGAGAAACTAGACAACCTATGTTTCCTAATCAACTGTAACCTACAGCGTCTAGATGGCCCTGTAATGGGTAACGGTAAGATCATTCAAGAACTTGAAGGTCTGTTCAAAGGTGCTGGTTGGAACGTAGTGAAGGTAATCTGGGGTAACAACTGGGATTCACTACTAGCTAAAGATACGACTGGTAAGCTTCTACAGCTTATGAATGAAACGATCGACGGCGACTACCAAACATTCAAATCAAAAGATGGCGCGTACGTACGTGAGCACTTCTTTGGTAAGTACCCAGAGACAGCTGCACTTGTTGCTGACATGACTGATGACGAAATCTTCGCACTTAAGCGTGGTGGTCACGAGTCTTCTAAGCTATACGCGGCATACAAAAACGCGGCAGAAACTAAAGGTCGTCCAACAGTAATCCTAGCTAAGACTGTTAAAGGTTACGGCATGGGTGAAGCGGCTGAAGGTAAGAACATCGCGCACCAAGTTAAGAAGATGGACATGACTCACGTACTACACCTACGTGACCGTCTAGGTCTTCAAGACATCCTAACTGACGAAGCAGTGAAAGAACTTCCGTACCTGAAACTTGAAGAAGGTTCAAAAGAGTACGAATACCTACACGCTCGTCGTAAAGCGCTACACGGCTACACGCCACAGCGTCTACCAAAATTCACTCAAGAATTCATCGTTCCTGAGCTAGAAGAATTCAAGCCACTACTAGAAGAACAGAAGCGTGATATCTCTTCTACTATGGCATTCGTACGTGCGCTAAACGTTCTTCTTAAGAACAAGAACATTGGTAAGAACATCGTTCCTATCATTGCTGACGAAGCACGTACATTCGGTATGGAAGGTCTGTTCCGTCAAATCGGTATCTACAACCCGCACGGCCAAACTTACACACCAGAAGACCGTGGCGTTGTTTCTTACTACAAAGAAGCGACTTCAGGTCAGGTTCTACAAGAAGGTATTAACGAGCTAGGTGCTATGTCTTCATGGGTTGCTGCTGCGACTTCATACTCGACAAACGACCTACCAATGATCCCGTTCTACATCTACTACTCAATGTTCGGCTTCCAACGTGTTGGCGACATGGCGTGGATGGCTGGTGACCAACAAGCACGTGGTTTCCTACTAGGTGCAACTGCGGGTCGTACAACGTTGAATGGTGAAGGTCTACAGCACGAAGACGGCCACTCGCACATTTTGGCGGGTACGGTTCCTAACTGTATTTCTTACGACCCAACATTCGCGTACGAAGTAGCAGTAATCATGCAAGACGGTATCCGTCGCATGTACGGTCCAGAACAAGAAAACGTGTTCTACTACCTAACGCTAATGAACGAAAACTACGCAATGCCAGCAATGCCAGAAGGCGCTGAAGAAGGCATCCGTAAAGGTATCTACAAGCTAGAAACTTACACGGGCGACAAAGCGAAAGTTCAGCTAATGAGCTCTGGTACTATCATGAATGAAGTACGTAAAGCAGCTCAAATCCTAAGCGAAGATTACGGTGTTGCTTCTGATGTTTACTCTGTAACGTCATTCAACGAACTAACTCGCGATGGCCAAGATGCAGAGCGTTTCAACATGCTTCACCCAGAAGCGGAAGCGAAAGTACCTTACATCCAAACAGTAATGGGTACTGAACCTGCTATCGCAGCAACTGACTACATGAAGAACTACGCAGAGCAGGTTCGTGCATACATTCCTGCTGAGTCTTTCAAAGTTCTTGGTACTGATGGCTTCGGTCGTTCAGACAGCCGTGAAAACCTACGTCGTCACTTCGAAGTGAACGCAGGTTACGTAGTAGTAGCAGCGCTAACTGAACTAGCGAAACGTGGCGAAGTTGAGAAATCTGTAGTTGCAGAAGCAATTAAGAAATTCGACATCGACACAGAGAAAACAAACCCGCTATACGCTTAATTAAGAAGGTAGATAAGAAATGGCAATCGAAATTAATGTACCAGACATCGGTGCGGATGAGGTTGAAGTTACTGAGATTCTTGTAAGCGTTGGCGACAAGGTTGAAGAAGAGCAGTCTCTGATCACAGTTGAAGGCGATAAAGCTTCTATGGAAGTTCCTGCTTCTCAAGCGGGTATCGTTAAAGAAATCAAAGTTGCAGAAGGCGACAAGGTTTCTACTGGTTCTCTAATCATGATTTTCGAAGCCGAGGGTGCAGCTGACGCTGCACCTGCTCCTGCGGCAGAAGCAGCTCCAACAGCAGCTCCAGCTCCAGCAGCAGCGGCAGAACTAAAAGAAGTTCACGTACCAGACATCGGTGGTGATGAAGTAGAAGTTACTGAAATCATGGTTGCCGTTGGCGACAGCATCGAAGAAGAGCAATCTCTTCTAACTGTTGAAGGCGACAAAGCTTCTATGGAAGTTCCAGCGCCATTCGCAGGTACTCTAAAAGAGATCAAAGTTGCAGCAGGCGATAAAGTATCGACTGGCTCACTTATCATGGTATTCGAAACCGCAGGTTCAGGCGCTCCAGCAGCACCAGCGGCAGCTGAAGCTCCTGCGGCAGCAGCTCCAGCAGCGTCTGCGGCAAAAGAAGTGAACGTACCAGATATCGGCGGCGACGAAGTTGAAGTTACTGAGATCATGGTTGCGGTTGGCGACACAGTGGAAGAAGAGCAATCTCTAATCACTGTTGAAGGTGACAAAGCTTCTATGGAAGTTCCTGCACCATTCGCTGGCACAGTTAAAGAAATCAAGATTGCAGCTGGCGACAAAGTGTCTACTGGCTCACTAATCATGGTATTCGAAGTGGCGGGCGCAGCACCTGCTCCTGCAGCAGCTCCAGCTCAAGCGGCAGCACCTGCAGCTCCAGCTCCTAAAGCAGAAGCTCCAGCGGCAGCAGCTCCAGCAGCGACTGGCGATTTCAAAGAAAACGATGAGTACGCTCACGCGTCTCCAGTTGTTCGTCGTCTAGCGCGTGAATTTGGCGTTAATCTTTCTAAGGTTAAAGGTTCTGGTCGTAAGAGCCGTATCCTAAAAGAAGACGTTCAAGCTTACGTGAAAGATGCACTTAAGCGTCTTGAGTCTGGCGCAGGTGCAGCAGCATCTGGCAAAGGCGACGGCGCGGCTCTTGGTCTACTACCATGGCCAAAAGTGGACTTCAGCAAGTTTGGTGAGACAGAAGTTCAACCGCTATCTCGCATTAAGAAGATCTCTGGCGCAAACCTACACCGTAACTGGGTAATGATCCCGCACGTTACACAGTGGGATAACGCAGACATCACGGCTCTTGAAGCATTCCGTAAAGAGCAAAACGCGATTGAAGCGAAGAAAGACACTGGCATGAAGATCACACCACTTGTGTTCATCATGAAAGCGGTAGCTAAAGCGCTTGAAGCGTTCCCAGCGTTCAACTCTTCTCTATCAGAAGACGGTGAGAGCCTAATTCTGAAGAAATACGTGAATGTTGGTATCGCGGTAGATACACCAAACGGTCTAGTTGTTCCTGTATTTAAAGACGTGAACAAGAAAGGCATCTACGAGCTATCTGAAGAGCTAATGGCGGTTTCTAAGAAAGCACGTGCTGGTAAGCTAACTGCGGCTGACATGCAAGGTGGCTGTTTCACTATCTCTAGCCTAGGCGGTATCGGCGGTACAGCGTTTACTCCAATCGTAAACGCACCAGAAGTTGGTATCCTAGGTGTGTCTAAGTCAGAAATGAAACCGGTATGGAACGGTAAAGAGTTCGAACCGCGTCTACAACTTCCACTGTCTCTATCATACGACCACCGTGTGATCGATGGTGCTGAAGGTGCGCGCTTCATCACTTACCTAAACTCATGTCTATCTGACATTCGTCGTCTAGTTCTGTAATAGAAATTAGATGAATGAGAGGCGGCAACTTAGCCGCCTCTGCTAATCATAATTACCGACAATTTGGTTATCAGCCTTGCTTCGTTCAGGGTTTTCACAATCGAATTGTTGTCTAGCTCACAGGCTAAATTGATTTACTTTTCACACCATTAACATCTCTGTAAACTGTTAGCGGTCTGAAAATAACTGTTTAAAACAAATCTCTCTTAAACATAAAAAATCGATACCCACTCAGCCTGTTAGGGATAATGACTACAAGAGGTCAAAATGAGCAAAGAAATTAAAGCCCAAGTTGTTGTACTTGGTTCTGGTCCTGCTGGTTACTCCGCTGCATTCCGTTGTGCGGACTTAGGTCTTGAAACTGTACTAGTTGAACGTTACAGCACGCTTGGCGGTGTATGTCTGAACGTGGGTTGTATCCCATCTAAAGCACTGCTTCACGTTTCTAAAGTAATTGAAGAAGCGAAAGCGATGGCTGACCACGGCGTTGTGTTCGGTGAGCCTCAAACAGACATCAGCAAAATCCGCATCTGGAAAGAAAAAGTTGTTAACCAACTAACTGGCGGCCTAAGCGGTATGGCTAAGATGCGTAACGTAACAGTAGTTAACGGTTACGGTAAGTTCACTGGCCCTAACTCTATCCTTGTAGAAGGCGAAGGTGAGCCAACAGTTGTTAACTTTGACAACGCAATCGTTGCGGCTGGTTCTCGTCCAATCAAACTGCCATTTATCCCGCATGAAGACCCACGTATTTGGGACTCTACTGACGCTCTAGAACTAAAAGAAGTGCCAGAAAAACTGCTTATCATGGGCGGTGGTATCATCGGTCTAGAAATGGGTACGGTTTACCACTCTCTAGGTTCTAAAGTTGAAGTTGTTGAAATGTTTGACCAGGTAATTCCTGCAGCAGACAAAGATATCGTGAAAGTATTTACTAAGCGTATCAAAGACAAGTTCAAGCTAATGCTAGAAACGAAAGTAACAGCAGTTGAAGCAAAAGAAGACGGTATCTACGTTTCAATGGAAGGCAAGAAAGCGCCAGCTGAAGCTGAGCGTTACGATGCGGTTCTAGTTGCTATCGGTCGTGTACCAAATGGTAAGCTAATCGACGGTGAAAAAGCGGGTCTAGAAATTGACGAGCGCGGCTTCATCAACGTTGATAAGCAAATGCGTACTAACGTTCCTCACATCTTCGCGATCGGTGATATCGTTGGTCAACCAATGCTTGCTCACAAAGGTGTGCATGAAGGTCACGTAGCTGCTGAAGTTATCTCTGGTAAGAAGCACTACTTTGACCCTAAAGTTATCCCTTCAATTGCGTACACTGAGCCAGAAGTGGCTTGGGTTGGTAAGACTGAAAAAGAAGCGAAAGAAGAAGGCATCAAGTACGAAGTAGCAACATTCCCATGGGCAGCATCAGGTCGTGCAATCGCATCTGACTGTGCAGACGGTATGACTAAGCTAATCTTCGACAAAGAAACTCATCGCGTAATCGGTGGTGCTATCGTTGGTACTAACGGTGGTGAACTACTTGGTGAAATCGGCCTTGCAATTGAGATGGGCTGTGATGCAGAAGATATCGCTCTGACTATCCACGCTCACCCAACTCTACACGAGTCTGTAGGTCTAGCTGCTGAAGTATTTGAAGGTTCAATCACTGACCTGCCAAACAAAAAAGCAGTTAAGAAGAAGTAAGCTTTTTCTGACTGAGTGATAGAAGCCGCTGCATTGCAGCGGTTTTTTTATGCTTGTTATATAGAAATATAAATGTGTGCTTAGCTGACAGCAGACAATAAAAAGCCCACCAAACGGTGGGCTGACATATATTACGAGCTAAGCTTTAGTGTTCACGGTTGTAAATGCAAAGCATATCTAAGTATGAATTCACTAGGTGTTTCAGCTCCGCTTCACCTTTAGCGCGGTTCGCTTGGACAAACAGTGAGTAACAAATACCGTGGAACAGGTTTGCCAAGTGTTCTGAATCGTGCTGGTCACACACTTCGCCACGTTCAATTGCTTTAATGAACATGTTTTGTACCAGCAACTGGTTAGTACGGTTAGTTGAAACAAACAATGGCCATACTTCGTCACGTGTTGAAGCACTCCACTCGAACCATACTTTTAGCCAGTGACAATCTTGGCTGACAAGCTCGATCATCGCATTAGTAATATTGGCGATGTTTTCACGTGCATGTAAGTCTAGGTCTATGTTATCCGATAGGAAGTTTGAGAACTGACGTACGACGTGATTGAGAACTTCATCCACCAAGTCTTCGCGTGTAGGGAAGTAGTTAAAAACAGTCGCTACAGAAACTTGAGCAATTTCTGCGATATCTGCGTGACCACCACGACCGATGCCGCGGCGCGCAAATACTTCCAATGCGATTTCCATTAACTGTTGCTTACGCTTAATTGGAGAAAGCCTAGTTCTAGGTCTCTTTGCAATTGAGTCCATATCCATTTTCCTTGCCATTTGAGTTGATATTGGGGGTAACCCCCTAATTGATTATTTTAATAGTTGCTTAAAGCAGTGATGAGTGTAATGGTGCATATGCACAAGGTCAACATCTGTAGAACAATTTATATACAGTAATGTCATTATTATTGATAAATTTAGCTATGAACTTTATAAAACTAAGACCTTCTTCCAAGATTTGTTGGCAACAGGATGCGACTTTCAACCCAATGAACGTGGTGATACACTACACGCCGTAAGATTAGGTGATCGTTTGCGTGCGACTTACCTCAACCCACAAATTTAGATTGAGCACAGTATGAAACATACAATAGAAGTCATGATTTCTGAGCAAGAAGTTCAGGAGCGAGTTCGTGAATTAGGCAAACAAATTACAGAGCGTTATCAAGGTAGTGAAGATCTTGTGTTGGTAGGCTTATTGCGAGGCTCATTTGTATTTATGGCAGACTTGGCACGTGCTATCGAACTGACTCACCAAGTTGATTTTATGACTGCGTCAAGCTACGGCAATACGATGGAAAGCTCACGTGACGTTCGTATCTTGAAAGATTTGGATGATGACATCAAAGGCAAAGACATTTTGCTTGTTGAAGACATCATTGATACAGGTAACACACTAAATAAAATCCGTGAGATCTTATCACTGCGTGAGCCGAAGTCTATCGCGATTTGTACGCTCCTAGATAAACCATCTCGTCGTGAAGTGAATGTTCCTGTGGATTGGATTGGTTTCGAAATCCCAGATGAGTTTGTCGTTGGGGTGGGTATTGATTACGCGCAGAAATACCGCCACTTACCATACATCGGTAAAGTTGTACCTCAAGAATAATTATTGAGTTCAGCATTAAAAATATAAAAAAACGCCCATCTAAGATGGGCGTTTTTCGTTCAACTTTTAGATATGACTTAGCGACAAAGGAGCTTGTTGTCTGTATTTAGAATCGTCGAAAGAGCTTTCTGGTAAGACGCTTCTACGGTTTCCTTAGAGTTAGAACGAATGCCTAAGTACTCTAAGCGACCATCTTCAATTCCGTATACCACACCATGAATTTCAACATCTTGTCCACGCTCCCAAGCGTTTTGCAGGATGGTTGAGTTACCCAAGTTGTACACTTGCTCTGCAACATTAAGCTCGCCTAGTTTATCCGCTCGATCTTGTTGCGGCATTTGATCTAGGTAAGTGCGGTGTTTGAAATAGATATCTCTGATATGTAACAGCCAATTATTAATAAGACCTAGCTTAGGGTTATCAATAGCTGCGTTTACGCCACCACATCCATAGTGTCCACATACAATGATGTGTTTAACCTTAAGCACGTCTACGGCGTACTGGACGACAGATAGACAGTTGAGATCAGTATGGATAACTTGGTTTGCAACATTCCGATGAACAAAGAGTTCACCTGAGTATAGTCCGGTTAGTCGCTCGGCAGGGACGCGGCTATCAGAGCAGCCAATCCAAAGAAAATCAGGCTTTTGACCCTCTGCGAGTTTTGCGAAGTATTCAGGTCGATCAGATTTGATCTCTTGAGACCATTTCGAATTGTTTTCAAATAACTGTTTTATTTCCGGCATTTTGCAAACTACTTCCCTTAAAAGACAAAATCGCTGCCGCTGTTTGTGTGCACATGCAAGCGATCAGTGTTGTAACTATACACAATGTTACAATTTCGATCTCGTTAAATATTCGTCAGATAGGACTCATCTGACTAGTTTTCATTAAGAAAAAAGTAAAATCTGGTGAAACTATTTGTGGTGTGAATTTAGCCTTAATCTATTTATGGTTTAAATTTTCGCCTAGCTCGTTAAAGTAGTGATATTTTACTTTTTAAAATTGAATGCAGGGAAAATCAGCAGTGTTCGGTAGTCGTTTTGAAGATATCAATTTCAAAGGGGATGTGTTTGGCGGGGTAACCACGGCGATTATCTCTCTCCCTCTGGCGTTAGCGTTTGGTGTTGCATCCGGAGCCGGGGCTGAGGCCGGCCTTTGGGGGGCAATAATGGTCGGTTTGTTTGCCTCGTTATTTGGTGGTTCTAATACGTTAATATCAGAACCGACAGGGCCAATGACGGTAATCATGACCGCAGTATTAACCAGTATGATGGCGAAATACCCAGAAACGGGCATGGCTATGACTTTCACGGTTGTCATGATGGCTGGCGCGTTCCAAATCCTATTGGGGACGTTAAAACTGGGTAAATACGTTACCTTGATGCCTTACAGCGTTATTTCTGGGTTTATGTCTGGCATAGGTGTGATTCTTATCATTCTGCAGTTATCGCCTTTGATGGGGCATGCTGCGCCTTCAGGGGGAGTACTCGGAACGTTATCTGCTTTGCCGGAGACCATTTCTAACCTTAAGTTCAGTGAGTTGTTTTTGGGACTACTGACTTTGGGGATTCTTTTTTTCTTCCCTAAGCAATATCGTAAATACGTTCCTGCACAGCTCGTGGCATTGGTCGCGGTGACTTTATTGTCTGTGATTCTCTTTGATACAGAAGATATTCGTCGTATCGGTGAAATTCCTGCTGGGTTACCTTCTCTCGTCGCACCATACATTGACACAGATATGTTTGTCGAGATGGTCATTGATGCATTAGTGCTAGGCACATTAGGTTGTATTGATACTTTGTTAACGGCAGTTATCGGTGACTCATTAACTCGTAAAGAACACGACTCAGATAAAGAGCTGCGAGGTCAAGGGTTAGCTAACATGATCTCAGGCTTGTTTGGTGCGCTGCCGGGGGCGGGGGCTACCATGGGGACGGTAACGAATATCCAAGTTGGGGCTCGTTCGCCATTATCTGGTGTGATTCGTGCACTAATGTTGGCGTTGGTTGTACTGGTTGCTGGCGGGTTAACAGAGCCAATCCCGATGGCTGTGTTAGCAGGCATTGCGGTGTATGTTGGCTTTAACATCCTAGACTGGAGCTTTATTCAGAGGGCACATAAGGTAAGTTTTTCCGGAATGGCGGTGATGTATGGCGTTATGTTGCTTACAGTATTCGTTGATCTTATCGTTGCGGTGGGTTTAGGCGTCTTTATCTCGAACATTATCATCATCGAGCGTTTGAGCCGAGAGCAGGCGCGACAAGTAAAAGCGATCAGCGACGCGGATGAAGATGATGTGCCGCTGACTGACAGCGAGCGTGGTTTGTTGGATCGTGCTAATGGTAAAGTGCTGTTCTTTTATCTTTCCGGTCCGATGATCTTTAGTGTTTCTAAAGCCATTTCACGTCAGCACTCTAGTATTTCGGACTATGACGTGATGATTCTCGATCTTACGGATGTACCAATGATTGATGTAACCGTCGGTTTGGCGTTAGAGAATGCGATTAAGGATGCTCTCGATGCCAATTGTGCCGTGTATTTATTATGCCCGAATGAGCGAACACGAGAACAGCTAGAGAAATTCCATGTGATTGACCTTGTGCCTGATGAAAATATGTACCAATTCCGTTACGAAGCATTGAATGCGGCGGTGGCACATGTTGAGGCAGACCAGTATCAGCGCATAACGGCGTAATCATTCTGACAGTTAAAAACGCAACAGTGTCCTGTTGCGTTTTTTTATGCTCTATTTTGTCTTACTCAGAGATAACCTTTACGAGGCAAGGGTTATATTTCCAATATTATCGAAAGGTTTATTTGTAATCATCGTTATTCAACGATAAACTGATGGACCTCCAATACGATACCCAAGGCGATTTTGTAGTAAACCGCTGCTAAATATAAGTCGGTATTAGTAATCACAAACAAACGGCAATCAAGACCTTATGTACGCATTAGAAATTGAACAACTGCGCAAGACGTATGCAGGTGGCTTTGAGGCGTTAAAAGGTATAAGTCTCCAAGTGAAAAAGGGTGACTTCTACGCGCTTCTGGGTCCCAATGGTGCAGGAAAATCGACCACGATTGGCATCATTTCCTCCTTAGTGAATAAAACCTCCGGAACGACGAAAGTTTTCGGTTATGACATTGATACCGACCTCGAATTGGCCAAGCAGAATTTAGGCTTGGTGCCACAGGAGTTCAACTTCAACCAGTTTGAAACCGTTGAGCAAATTGTGATGCAGCAAGCTGGCTATTACGGTGTGTCTAAAGTATTAGCCAAAGAAAGAGCAGAAAAATACCTGAAAAAATTGGATTTATGGGAAAAACGCCAAGAGCGTGCTCGTAACCTATCCGGTGGGATGAAGCGTCGTTTAATGATCGCAAGAGCTTTGATGCACGAGCCGCAATTACTCATTTTAGATGAACCAACGGCTGGAGTGGATATTGAACTACGCCGCTCAATGTGGGGGTTTCTGAAAGAGATCAACCAAGAGCAAGGAATTACGATTATTTTAACGACACACTACCTAGAAGAAGCGGAGATGCTGTGTCGAAATATCGGCATTATTAATCGTGGTGAGCTGATTGAAAATACCACCATGAAGGCGTTACTAGGTAAGCTAAGCGTCGAGACATTTATCTTGGATATTGAGTCAGAAGTCGAGGTGCCTGAGCTTGAAGGTGTTAATCGACAAAGTATTGTTGATGGCTCTTTAGAGATAGAACTAGATAAAAGCCAAGGATTGAATTCGGTATTCAGTCAGTTAACCGAGCATGGCATTAAAGTTCTCTCAATGCGTAACAAAGCCAACCGACTTGAAGAGTTGTTTGTCAGCATTGTAAGAGAGGGGAGTAATTAAATGTACGGTTTATATTGGACGGCATTTCGCAGCTTGCTGAGCAAAGAAGTCACTCGTTTTACACGTATTTGGGTGCAAACCTTAGTGCCGCCAGCCATTACGATGACGTTGTACTTCATCATTTTCGGCAATCTTATTGGCTCTCGAATTGGTGAGATGAGCGGCTTTAGTTACATGGAGTACATTGTTCCAGGTTTGATAATGATGTCGGTGATCACTAACTCATACTCGAACGTGGCGTCGTCATTCTTTAGTGCAAAGCTACAGAAGAACATTGAAGAACTGCTGGTGGCACCGGTACCAAACTATGTGATTATTGCTGGCTACGTGATGGGCGGCGTGACTCGAGGTTTGTTGGTCGGTGCAATTGTTACTTGTGTGTCACTTTTGTTCGTTGATTTGCAAGTGGAGCACTGGGGCATTATTGTCGCGACTGTCTTCATGACGTCGGTGGTATTTGCTCTCGGTGGCTTGATCAATGCGGTTTACGCAAAAACGTTTGACGATATTTCGATCATCCCTACGTTTGTATTGACTCCTCTAACTTACTTGGGAGGTGTCTTTTATTCGATTAGTCTTCTGCCTGAATTTTGGCAAGGCGTTTCTAAGATCAACCCAATCGTCTACATGGTGAATGCGTTCCGCTACGGCTTTTTAGGTGTCTCGGATGTGGGCATTGTCACTTCATTTAGTGTACTTGCAGTGTTTGTTGTTGCACTGTATGCCATTGCGCATTACCTAGTAACCAAAGGGATTGGCCTAAGAAGCTAAGCCATTCTCATAAAGCAAAGAGCAGCGACTCATGCTGCTCTTTCGCGTGCATAACAATACATACCCATACAATTTTTCGGTTTTTATCATGGTAGGTTTCAATCATTTGTAATAAATGAGTGATCCTATGAATATTGTCCCGCCGCCGCCTTTCTCCTATCAATTACTTAAGCCCAAATATTGGTCTGTATGGCTGGCATTTGGATCTTTAGCGATTCTTGTTAATGTACTGCCATACGTAGTATTACGAATCTTAGGTAGAAGCATCGGCTGTATTGCGATGCATGTAATGAAGCGCCGACACAAGATCGCTCTGCGTAATCTCCAGCTGTGTTTCCCTGATTTTACGGATTGGCAATGTAAGGACGTAGTACGAAAAAACTTTCAATATACTGGAATGGCGATCATCGAAACCGGTATCGCCTGGTTTTGGCCAGATTGGCGGATACGTCGGATAACCTCTATTGTTGGAAAAGATCGTTTACTCGCTGAGGAAAAGAATGGACGTGGTGTGTTGGTGGTGTGCAGTCACCATTTAAACTTGGAGATAACCGCTCGTATTTTTAGCCGGTTTGCCCAAGGTTATGGCGTTTATCGCCCAAATTCGAATCCTGCTTATGAGTTTATTCAACATCGAGGTCGAACTCGTTTTGGACATCAAATGATTGATCGAAAAGACGTGAAATCAATGATCAAAGTTCTGAAGAGTGGTCATCGACTTTGGTATTTGCCCGACCATGATTATGGCGTTAACCATTCTGTTTTTGCGCCGTTTTTTGCTGTTGAACAAGCGGCGAGTACCGTCGGGTCTAGTGTTCTCATTGATGCAACAAAGTGCGCGGTTATATCTGGCGTTACAGTGAGTAAAAATCACCATTACACGCTGTACATTGGAAAAGACATTAGCGAGTGTTTCGAGAGACGTAATGCGGTTAAAGCGGCAAGCATCTTGAACCAAGAGCTTGAGAAAATGATAAAACGTGATATTCCAGCGTGGATGTGGCTGCACAAGCGGTTTAAAACTCGCCCTGAAGGGTTAGATTGCGTCTATACGTAGAGTATAAAAAAGGTCGACTTAAGAGTCGACCTTTTTACTTTTATGACTCAGAGCTTACTCTGCGCTCTCTGAGTTTGTATTGTTAGATTCAGCTTCTTCCTTCGCTTCGACAACCATATCTACCGTTTGGTTATCGATAAGACGAGCCTTGCCTAGGAACGCAGACATCAGAATGACAGCTTGTGTCGTTTCTGGTGTGATCACTTGTAATGTACGAGCATCACGAATGAAGATCTCATCAGGGTGCAGACCTGCAGCTCGAAGTTGGTCGCTTGCATCTTCGATGATCGATGCGTAGTCATCGCGGCCACCGCGAATGGCACTACTGATCCAACGCATTGTACGAGCAAGTACAGGAGCACGTTGACGCTCGTCCAGCGTAAGCAAGCCATTGCGTGAACTCATTGCTAAACCGTCCATTTCACGTACGGTTGGTACACCGATGATTTCAATGTCCATTGCTAGGTCATCAACCATCTTGCGGATAACCGCAAGTTGTTGGAAGTCCTTCTCGCCGAAGCACGCGACATCCGGTTGTACGATGTTAAACAGCTTATTCACAATCGTCGTCACGCCACGGAAATGACCTGGTCGAGACGCGCCTTCGAGAATTGTTGATAGGCCAGGGACATCGACGAAGGTTTGCTTATCCAGACCTTCTGGGTAGATAACTTCTGGTGTTGGCGTAAATACCACATCGACCCCTTCAGAGGTTAACTTGCTTAAGTCTTCCTCTAGCGTGCGTGGGTAATTATTTAAATCGTCTGCACGATCAAACTGCATCGGATTAACAAAGATGCTTACGACAACGATATCAGCGTATTCGCGTGCTTTACGCACTAAAGTTAAGTGGCCTTCGTGAAGGTTGCCCATGGTAGGGACAAACGCCACTTTACGACCTTCACGTTTAAAGGTTTTAAGGTGTTCACGAACTGCTGAGATTTCCGCAAAAGTTTGCATGCATTTATCCTCTAGGCAATGGTATGAGCGTCGTCTGGGAATACACCGTTGGCTACATCTTCAATGTATTTAGTAACGGCTTTGCGCATATCACCTGTTTCAGCAAGAAAGTTTTTGGAGAATTTCGGCATGTAGTTGGCAGAAATACCAAACATATCATGCATTACGAGAATTTGACCATCTGTTACGTTACCTGCACCAATACCGATAACAGGAACGTCAAGCACTTGCGTAATACGTTCAGCAAGCTCAGCTGGTACGCATTCTAGTAAGACGATTTGAGCGCCTGCTTCTTGCAGCGCTAATGCGTCTTTTACCATGCGGTCTGCTTTTTCTTGATCGCGACCTTGGATTTTGTAACCACCAAAAATATTAACAGCTTGAGGAGTTAAACCAAGATGAGCACAAACTGGAACTGATCGTTCAGTGAGCATTTTCACCGTGTCGACAAGCCAGTCACCACCTTCAATTTTTACCATATTGGCACCAGCACGCATCAGTTTAGCCGCATTTTCGCAAGCTTGCTCTGGCGTGGTGTAGCTCATGAATGGCATGTCTGCCATCAACAAACAATTTGGGCTACCAGCGCGTACGCAACGAGTATGGTAAGCGATATCATCGACCGTTACTGGCAGAGTATCGTTGTGACCTTGCAAAACCATACCTAGAGAATCACCGACAAGAAGTACTGGCATTTCTTGGCTTTCAAACAGTTGGGCAAAGCTCGCATCATAAGCGGTTGAAGTAGCAAATTTACGACCTTCTTGCTTCCACTTGATTAGGTCGTTGATGGTCATTTTTTTCATGGTTTTATCCTTACTAGGAGTTGGCTATGACTGCCAGATACTGAGGCCGTTTCTATCTACTTGTTCCAGTAGTTTAGAGACCTCGGTCCCATCAGGGAGTTGTAAACTTGGTGCAATTTCCGCAAGAGGGTAGAGTACGAATTCACGCTCTTTCATTCCATAATGAGGAACGATCAGCCTCTCGGAATTAATCACCTCATTGCCATAAAGCACAATGTCGAGGTCCAAGGTTCTTGGTCCCCAGCGTTCGTCTTTACGGACACGCCCTTGTTCTTGCTCTATAGCTTGTGTGCAATTGAGCAATTCAATAGGCGTCAAACTGGTGTTAATAGACACAACCGCATTGATGTAATCCGGTTGGTTTTGTGGCCCCATTGGCGTGCTGCTGTATAGCGAAGAAGCTTGAACAAACTCTGATTTAGGCAGCGTTTTTAATGCTTCAATCGCTTGCTTCGCTTGGCTGACAGGATCAGCCAAGTTACTGCCTACCGCAATGTACGCTGTAATCATGATTTGGGCTTACTCTTTTTCTTGCGATAAGTTTTACGGCGGCGTTGGCCTGTTTTCGGTGATTGACCGTCTAAGTCGGCAGCCATTGCTTGACGCATTTCTCGGCCTGCATTTTGAAAAGTTTCCCACCACTTGGCAAGCTTCTGAGTGTCACCACCTTCAATTTCACCGCGCATTTCAAGAAAATCAAAGCCAGCTCTAAATTTATTGAGCTCCATAAGACGGAATGCACGTTTACCGTTACGTCGTGGAAGACGAAGCTGTAACTGCCAAATCTCGCGAATGGTTGCGGTGTGGCGTCTTGGAATGGCAATTGTGCGAACTTGCTCGTCAAGAATGATGTTGCTCGCTTCCATAATGGCGTCGTAATGGCCTAAGTTGCGCTCTTCCATCAGTTCATCGGCTTTCGCACACAGTGGGTACCACAGCATTGCAGCAAACATAAATGCTGGATTGATGCGTTTCCCATCTTCGATGCGCATGTCGGTAGAATCTAGGACAAGATCCAACATCTGCTCAGTGTGAGAGGAGTAATCTTCTGTAAAGTGCGCTGCAATCGTCGGGAATAGTTGCTGGAATAGGTTGTACTCACGCAGTAGGTGGTAGGTTTCTAAGCCATGACCGGATTGCAATAATTTGAGTGACTCTTCAAAAAGACGCGCTGACGGAATGTCACCGAGCAACGGTGCCATGTGTTCGATTGGCGCTGCGGTGTCTTCTTCAATATCAAAGTCTAGTTTTACCGCGAAACGAACCGCACGCAGCATGCGCACAGGGTCTTCACGGTAGCGTGTTTCTGGATCACCAATCAGTCGAATTAGGCGATCTTCTAAATCTTCAATACCACGTGCGTAGTCGTGAATCGAGTAATCTGCGATGTTGTAGTACATCGAGTTAATCGTGAAATCACGGCGCTCAGCATCTTCATCGATGGTGCCGTAGACGTTATCACGCAGCAGCATACCCTCTTTTGATTGCTGAGAAATGCTCTTATTCTTTTGCTCTTGGTGGTGACCACGGAATGTCGCAACCTCAATGATGTCTCGGCCAAACATAATATGAGCCAAGCGGAAGCGGCGACCAATCAAACGGCAGTTACGAAATAGCTGTTTGATCTGTTCCGGCGTTGCGTTGGTCGCAATGTCAAAATCTTTTGGTTTTTGTCCAAGCAGTAAGTCTCGAACCCCGCCACCCACAAGAAAAGCATCGAAACCAGCACCATTTAGGCGGTACAGTACCTTCAGCGCATTATCACTGATCTGCTTACGCGAAATGTTGTGCTCTTCACGAGTTATTACATTGAGAGCGAGCTCTGGAATTGTGGCAGGTTCGCTTGGTGTATAGTCGTTTGTATTCATGTGCATCTGGCAATAACTGGGTTTAATCCAATCTTGCTTTGGTTAGTTTTATACGCCTCTAGGGCCTAATTTGCGGCTAATGATAGCCTACACAATGCCATTTGAGAATCACGGTGTGATCTCGATCTCTGCTGGAAGCTGTTCCAAGCGCCAGTTTTCGCAGCCCCAACGAAGAATATCTTCTATGTTGGCCGCCCTTACGGTTTCAGGTATCTCGAAACCTAAAAATGTCATGGCGCGCAATAGAGTAGGTTTTGGTGTATCTATATCAATAGCCGTCGCGTGATTTTGTTTCGACAATTTATTGCCGTTGTTGTCCATCGCCAATGGTAAATGCAAGTAGCTAACTTCTGGCTGACCAAGTATTTGGTACAGGCTAATTTGACGCCCTGTCGGCTCGATTAAGTCTGCACCTCGCACGACTTCTGTGACGCCTTGGTCGATGTCGTCCAATACTACCGCAAGATTATAAGCAAATAATCCATCTCGACGTTTAATAATGAAATCTTCATTAACGAGTTGCTCTGGAATAGTAATGGTTCCCCGCTTTTGGTCGAGGAAATGAGCGACAGGCTTGGTCATTTTTAGGCGAATCGCGCCTTCTTTCAAGTTTTTATCGCGGCAAGTGCCAGGATAAAAACCGCCATGCTCTTTAATTTGCTTACGAGTACATTGGCAATAATAGGCTTCCCCATTTTCGAGCCATTTGTTTATTTGAGCTTGGTAAAGGTCGTGACGTTCGCTCTGGTATACCACTTCTCCATCCCAATGCAGCTGATAGGCCTTGAGTGCCTCTAGGATAAGTTGCGCTGCACCTGGCATTTCTCTTGGTGGGTCTAAGTCCTCAATACGTACTAACCAAGCTCCGTTTTGTGCTTTTGCTTGAAAATAACTGCCAAGAGCGGCAATCAGTGAACCAAAATGCAGTGGACCAGAAGGAGATGGGGCGAATCGACCTACATAGCGTGTCATGCGTGTATCTCGAATTTAGTAAACAAATAGGGTGCGAAGGTAGCCAAAACAAAAAGGGAGCCTGAGCTCCCTTCAACAATCATAATGCTGGGTGATTAACCTTGCATTTGCTTCTCTTTGATTTCTGCAAGTGTTTTACAGTCAATACAAAGGTCAGCGGTTGGACGTGCTTCAAGACGGCGAACGCCAATCTCTACGCCACAAGACTCACAGAAGCCAAAATCGTCTTCTTTGATTTTATCCAAAGTCTTTTCAATCTTCTTGATCAAACGGCGTTCGCGGTCACGGTTACGCAGTTCTAGGCTGAACTCTTCCTCTTGAGAGGCGCGGTCAACTGGATCTGGGAAGTTTGCTGCTTCGTCCTGCATGTGGTGAACAGTACGATCCACTTCAGCTCTTAGCTGGTCGCGCCAAGCTGTTAAGATTTTCGTAAAGTGTTCAACCTGCTCTGGTGACATGTACTCTTCACCAGGTTTTTCCTGATATGGCTCCACGCCGGCAATGGCTAGGATGCCTATCGTTTTCTTCTTTGATTCTGGCATACAGCATCTCCTACTTACACCTAGTCAACTGCTACGCAGTCAATTTAAGGCGGGTATCTATAGCAAAAAGAGGCGGTGCAAGCAAATACTGAATCGCAAAGTTATCGTCAATGTGAAGACGACATCATTTTTTCTCTTAATTGATAAAATCAATAGCGGAAATCAGCTTCATTCCAGTATCGCTCAGTTCAGCTTTGTAGCAGAGAACTTCCACTCCAGCGTCTTGTGCTTGTTTGAGTAATAGTGAATATTTCGCGTCTATATGGTGCGCCGCGGATACTTTTTCAATACCTGAATGTAAAACAGTGAATAAAAGTATGGCTCTACTTCCATTTTGTGCCATTTCTGTGAGCTCTCTCAGGTGTTTTTGTCCCCGAGTCGTGACCGCATCTGGGAAGTATCCTTGTCCAGTAGAGTCGGTCTCATCAAGAAGAGTGACGCTTTTCACTTCTATATAGCACTTTGGCTTGTCGACTGCGCTGAGCAAGATATCAATTCGGCTATTTTCATTGCCGTATTTCACCTCAGTTTGAAGTATGTCATAACCACAAAGCTCTGAAATGACATTATTTTCAATAGCCTCTACGGCTAATTGATTGGCGCGCGCGGTATTGATACAAATACGGTGGCCTTGTTCGGTTTCACTCAACTCCCAACTATTGGGGTATTTTCGTTTCGGGTTGTCGGAAGTAGAAAACCAAACCTTGTTTCCGGGCGTTGCACAACCCGTCATTGCACCTGTATTTGCGCAGTGGATTGTACGGATTTCACCAGTATCGAGCTCGATATCGGCAAGAAAGCGTTTATAACGTTTGAGTAGAGTGGCGGACTCTAAAGCGGGTGTGAAATGCATTTGCTTATTTAGACAAAAAATTTTTTATGTACAATGTTGCCACCATTACACCATAAGGTATTTTCTTTGTCACAATTGCCGATTGAAGCCGTGATGCCTGAGTTGCTGACGGCGGTCAAAAATCAACATCAAGTGATCTTAAAAGCGGCGCCTGGTGCCGGTAAGTCGACTTACTTCCCTTTGCAGTTACTCTTAAATCATTCGGTTGCTGGAAAAATCATCATGCTTGAGCCAAGACGACTCGCGGCGCGTAACATTGCCCGTTATCTTGCTGAGCAATTGGGAGAGCAAGTAGGTCAACGCGTGGGTTATCGAGTTCGTGGCGAGGCAAAGGTAAGTTCTGCAACGCAGCTGGAGGTCGTGACCGAAGGGATCATGACCAGGATGATCCAAACTGACCCTGAACTGGATGGGGTTGATCTACTGATCTTTGATGAGTTTCATGAACGCAGCATTCATGCCGATACCGCTTTGGCATTCAGTTTAGAAGTTCAAGAGGCATTGCGAGACGATCTCAAGCTGGTGGTAATGTCGGCAACGCTTGACCAACAAGCATTACAATCGTTGTTGCCAGAAGCCAGTTACATTGAATCTGAAGGGCGCAGCTTTGATGTTGCAATGCGCTACCAGCCGTTAGGTGTGAACGAGCATTTACCTACGAGTATGGCAACAACAATAGAAAGTCTTATGAACAAAGAGTCTGGATCTTTGTTAGCTTTCCTACCGGGTGTTGGTGCCATAAAACAAGTTGAAGAGCGGTTGTCTCATTTAGCGGATGATATCGACGTATGCCCACTTTATGGTCAACTGAGCTTTGCAGATCAACAAAAAGCGATTACGCCAGCAGAACAAGGTAAGCGTAAAGTCGTTCTAGCGACCAACATTGCAGAAACTTCACTAACGATTGAAGGCATTCGCCTCGTCGTTGATTCTGGGTTAGAGCGTATTGCCCGCTTTGATTTGAAAAACGGTTTAACACGCTTAGAGCAAACACGCATTGCACAGTCTTCAGCGATTCAGCGTGCAGGACGAGCGGGACGAATAGAAGAGGGCATTTGTGTTCGTCTTTATTCTGAAAACCAGTTCAAGCAGCAACCGCTGGTTCCCCAACCCGAAATTTTGCATTCCGATTTGGCTAGTTTAGTTATGGAGCTTGCCTTTTGGGGAGCGAGTGATATCCACGATCTAAAGTGGCTTGATGTTCCCGCTAATGCGTCATTGGAACAAGCGAAGCAGCTATTGGTGTCATTGGGACTACTGACGGAAAAAGGGCAATTAACGTCCGAAGGAAAACAGGCGCATGAACTAGGCGTTGAGCCTCGTGCGGCTGCGATGCTAATTAAAGCGCAATCTTACAGTGATAAGATGTTAAATGCTGCTTTGGCGGCGGTCGCACTGATTGAAGAGCCAGAGAGAAATGTTACCAATATCGCTTATAGCTTGCATCGTTGGCTTGTTGGTACTCATCCAAAAAAGTCGATGTTGTTCAAGCGTGCTCAATCTCTGGCGTACAAATTGGATACGGTATTTGACCTGAAAGGTGTGGATGAAGATGCATTACCGCTGGTGTTAAGTTTGGCATTTCCAGATCGCATTGCGCAGCAGCGCACAAATCAATTTGGGCGATTTACTTTGGCTAATGGTCATGGTGCAGAATGTCATCAGGAAGACATGCTAGGTGGCTGTGAGTATTTGGTTGCCGTTGACTTAATGCGTTCTCATTCTAATTCAAGTCAAATTCATTCGGCATGTGAATTGGATGTCAATATATTGCGAACGACCTTTGATACGCTATTTTCGTCTGAAGAAGTAGTGGACTGGGATGAAAAAAGAGGCCGTCTAATAGCTGAGCGACAAACAAAACTCGGTCTGCTGGTCGTTGAACGCGAGTCGTTGCCAAGCCCGGGCAAAGAAAAAATGACACAAGCTTTACTCACGTATGTCCGCCGCCAGGGCTTACAGAGTCTAAACTGGACACCGGCAGCGGAGAGCTTGTTGGCTCGGATTCGTTGTGCGGTGGAATGGTTACCTGAGCAGTCATGGCCAATGTTTGATGAAGCCAGTTTGCTGGATTCATTAGAGGAGTGGTTAGAGCCATACATGACGTCTGTCAGCTCGGTTAAAGACCTGAGCAAGATAAACTTGGTCGAAGCGCTTAATGCTCGATTAGGTTGGCCACTCAATCAACAACTGGATGAATGGTTACCTGAGCATTACCAACTGCCCACAGGTTCAAAGAAGCGTATCCGTTACCAATATGGCCACGAGCCGATATTATCGGTGCGTATGCAAGAAGTATTTGGGGAGAGTGGTTCCCCAACGGTGGCTCTTAGCCGCAAGCGTTTGGTGCTTGAACTGCTTTCACCGGCACAACGTCCATTGCAAGTAACGTCGGACTTGGCGGCTTTCTGGAACGGAAGCTACAAAGACGTTCAAAAAGAGATGAAAGGGCGCTACCCAAAACACGTTTGGCCAGATGATCCTGCCAATCATGTAGCAACAACGAAAACAAAAAGACAATTGAATAATGACTGACAGCAAGAAGCCTAGCGCGAAAAAAGCGCCAGCGAAGAAAAGTACAACCAATAAAGGAACCGCAAAACAGACTCGACGTACGCCGAGTAAAAAGCCGACTAACGAGAAACGTTCGTGGTTGAAAGTTCTGTGGTCGTTTAGCTGGAAAGCTGGCGTTGCACTTGCCGCTGTTTTGCTGTTTGTTGGGATTTACTTAGATAGTGTGGTGAAAGAACGCTTTGAAGGTCAGCTATTTGAGCTGCCAACAGTGGTTTATGCCCGTATCTTGAATCTAAGTCCTGGTGAGAATATCACTATCCAAGAGCTGCGCAACGAGCTAGATGTGTTGAATTACCGTAAAGTGAGTCAACCTCGTTACCCAGGCGAATATTCCTCTTCTTCCACTCGGATTGAATTGATTCGTCGTCCATTCGAGTTTGCCGATGGTCCCGAGCCGGATCGTCACATTATGCTGCATTTCTCTGATTCCGGCTTGCAACGTATTCAGTCTTTAGAATCTCGAGGAGACCTTGGTTACTTGCGCCTAGAACCGAAGATGTTGGGCATGCTGGAGAAAGACCGTGATGAACAGCGCCTTTTCTTACGTCGTGATCAGTTCCCTGAAATTTTGGTGGATGCACTGCTTGCGACCGAAGACCGGGATTTTTATCAACATGACGGGGTGTCACCGCTCGCGATTGCACGTGCATTGGTTGCGAACATTAAGGCGGGTCGTACTGTTCAAGGTGGTAGTACGCTGACTCAGCAATTGGCAAAAAACCTGTTTTTGACTCGTGATAAAACACTGTGGCGTAAAGTTCGAGAAGCGTATATCGCGCTAATTTTGGATTACCGTTACAGCAAAGATCGTATCTTAGAAGCCTACCTAAACGAAGTGTACCTAGGTCAAAGTGGAGGTGAAGCGATCCACGGGTTTGGCTTGGCGTCGCGTTACTATTTTGGGCAGCCAATCCAGGAGTTGCGAATCGATCAGCTGGCGATGTTAGTTGGGATGGTAAAAGGACCGTCTTACTACAACCCAATTCGTTACCCTGAGAGAACGAAAGAGCGTCGTGATCTCGTTCTGCGCCTGTTAATGCAGCAAAACATGTTGACTTCAGAGCAGTATGAACAAGCTGTAAGTCGTCCACTCGATACGCAAAGCAAGCCACGTATTGCGAGCCGTCAGCCAGCTTATTTCCAACAATTGAGTATTGAATTAAAAGAAAAAGTTGGGGAGCGATTTAAGGCAGAGACCGGACTGCGCGTATTTACGTCTCTGGACCCAGTATCGCAAAGCAAAATGGAACAAGCTATCGCGAAAAAGATCCCAGAACTAGCTAAACGGGGTGGTAAAGAGTTAGAAGCCGCAGCTGTGGCCGTTGATCGCCATAGTGGTGAAATCCGTGCGATGGTAGGTGGTAAACGTGTCGGTTATGAAGGCTTTAACCGCGCGCTCAATGCCAGTCGTCCGATTGGTTCTTTAGTGAAACCAGCGATTTACTTAACGGCTCTAGAACAACCGGATAAATACAACCTAGGCACGACGCTACACGACACGCCGTTAAGTCTGAAGAGCAGTAAAGGTAACGTGTGGACGCCGCGCAACTACGATAGAAAATATCGTGGTGATGTGCCACTTTACATTGCTTTAGCGAAATCACTTAACGTACCGACCGTGCGCTTAGGTATGGCACTTGGCATTCCTGAAGTCTCCAATACTTTAGAGCGTTTGGGCGTGAACAAAGACGAAATTCGCCCAGTGCCTTCGATGTTTTTGGGTTCGTTTTCTTTGACGCCATTCGAAGTTGCACAGATGTATCAGACTCTGACGAATTCAGGTAAGCGTGCAAAACTGACCGCTCTGCGCTCAGTCATGGATATGGAAGGTAATGTGCTGTATCAATCCTTGCCTCGTTCATCAAGAGCCGTGGATGAACAAGCTGCATGGCTAACGACCTACGCGATGAAACAAGGGGTTGCTCAAGGCACTGGCCGCTTCTTACAAAGCCAGTTTGGTTGGGCTGCATTGGCAGGAAAAACGGGTACCAGTAATGACAACCGCGATAGTTGGTTTGTCGGTGTTGATGGTCGTGAGGTGACGACAATTTGGCTAGGCCGCGACGATAATAAACCCGTGAATCTAACGGGGTCGAGTGGTGCATTACGAGTGTACGCAGAGTACTTGAAGCAGCGTATTCCTGAGCGCTTAGAGCTCCCATGGCCAAGAGAAATCACCACATTAGGGTTCAAGCCTACATCTGATGGAGGTTTAGAAATGAACTGCCGTAGTGATTACAAACTGCCGGTTTGGGATAAAACCGGTCAGATAAAGCAACAGTGTGAGAAGAAATCAAACTGGTTAAATAGCATATTTGATTGGTAGCATCGCCAAATCAACAACATTAGCTTGTTTATCTGATTAATTCTTAGTACATATTAGGGCGTGTTAGTACAGTACTGCTAGCACGCCCTACTTGATCAGATATTCAATAAAGGAAGAAGTGAATGTTCAAAAAGCTGTTATCAAGCCCATCGGTTCGCAACTTTGCGCTTTGGGTTAGTACCTTTTTGATGATCACTCCTTCTGTTTCCCTCGCAAACTCTCTAACAAAAACGGATGACTTGGAACCTCGACCAAAGGTGGCGGTTGTGCTCGCTGGTGGCGGAGCGAAGGGGGCGGCACACATTGGGGTTTTAAAAGCATTGGAAGAAATGCAGATCCCTGTCGATATTGTGACCGGTACCAGTATGGGCGCCTATGTGGGTGGGCTCTATGCCACGGGGATGAGTGCTGATGAAATTGAGAGTTTTATCTACACCGTCGATTGGGGCAGCGGTTATCGAGATCGTGTTGACCGTAGCCAACGTCGAGTTCGTGACAAAGAGTATGAAGACCGATATCAAATTAATACCGACCTCGGCTTAAGGTTCGGTGAGGTACGAGCACCAACGGGTGTGGTGCAAGGCCAGAACATGTTGCGAGTATTGCGTGAGACTACAGGGAACTTAGGGCGATTCGATTCTTTTGATGATCTTGCCATTCCTTATCGTTCTGTTGCGACTGATATTCTTGCCCTAGAAGAAGTCGTACTGGGCAATGGTTACCTTGTGGACGCCATGATGGCCAGCATGTCTGTACCAGGAGCGCTTCCTCCCTATAAGCTCAATGGCCATATGCTTGTTGATGGCGGCGTCGTCAATAACATGCCTGTCGATGTGGCTCGCGCCATGGGGGCTGATGTCGTTATTGCCGTCGATATTAGCACCGATTACAAAACCGAAGATGAATTTACGGGGCTGTTTACTGTCGCGGACCAACTCTCTAACTATCTCGTTCGTCGTAGTACACAACAGCAAGTGGACGAGCTTGAACCTCAAGATATTTATATTCGTCCCAATGTGGGCACCATGGAAACTGTCGAGTTCGACAAAATGCCTTGGGCTTTTCAAGCTGGGTACGATATTACCAAGCAGTTAAAAGACAAGCTGAAAGGGTTGCGCTTGTCCAATGCGGACTATCAAAAATACATCGATCGCAAACAAGAAGTTCGTAAAACTTTGATTTATGGCGATCAGCGTGTGGTTGATGACATAGTGATTGTTAATAACACGCACTACAGCGATGTGCTGTTGACGAATCGTATTGAATTAGAAACCGGACGTCGTATTTCAACGGCCGAAATTGAGAAAGCCGTTGAAAACCTCTACGCGTTAGATCGGTTCGAGCTCATCACTTATCACTTTGAAGAGGTGGATGGTGAGACATTGTTGGTTTTTGATGTTAACGAGAAGTCGTGGGGGCCTAATTATCTCAACTTCCGATTTTTTCTGGAAGATGACTTCGATACAGATAGCCAGTACGGCATAGGAATATCGACCAACTTTACCAATTTAAACTCTCATGGCGCGGAGTTGGCGTTCAACGTAGAAATGGGCACGGATAAGCTGATTGAAGCTGAGTTGTATTCCCCTGTTTTATCTAGCCAAGAACTTTTTGTATCGGGGCGAATTTCCTATGGTAGTGAGAGCCGAAACTTACCTTTAACAGAGCCTCAAGCACCAGATTTAGAGTCAGTAAATGACTTTTTTCCGGTCACTTACGATGATTTTACAACAGAGTTAGCGATAGGTATCCAACCCACATTGTGGCAAGAACTTCGATTTGGCGCTCGCTACTCTACCGGAGATATTGAGCTTTCTACTTTGGCTTCTGCTGGTAAATTGGATTTTGAACGTCGTGGCCTGTTTGCGAACTATCGCCTAGATACACTTGATGATTTCGCATTTCCGACTCGCGGGCTTTTAGTCGATCTCGAATATTTAGTGTCTCATGATCAAAGTCCTCAGGGCGTTAGCCTTTTAGAAACTGACAAAATTATTGAAGATACCGTGTATGAAATCTCTGCACGATTTAAAGGTGCAGTGAGTCATCAGCGTCATACTTTAGTCGGACATGCTGAATATAGTTTTGTAGAGAGTAAAAACTCATCTTTACCGCTTGATCCCAGAGAATTGGGCGGCTTCTTAAGCCTATCGGGAATCCCAAGAAATAGCCTGATCGGACAGAACTTATTTTTCAGCAGTTTGGTGTACCGATATAAGTGGTTTGATAATGATTTCGGATTGTTTGAAGCTCCAGTCTACCTGGGCGCATCGGTCGAATATGGCGGCGTTTGGTCTGATAATGATCTGAAACTAAACGAAGCGCCGCTTTACAATGCTGGCTCCATCTTCTTTGGTGTTGACTCACCAATAGGACCAATAATGTTGGCATACGGTCGTACCGAGCAAGATTTGGATGCTGTGTATTTGATCGTAGGAACATCGTTTAATTAATCGGGTATGAGAAAGCAAAAACTTGGCATATTTGGTCAAAATTAGCAGAACTTTAGTCGTAAGTTGCTATGTTGGTCAAAATGATAAGATTTTAATTTAAGGTTAAATTTGCTATTATTTTGCCCACAGTTTGGCCTCTACGGCGCTGTTTCTCAATCATAATTGAATGAAAACAAGGGCAATGGAGAGCCAAGTTTCCAAGGATGTTCACTCCTTTACTTTAACAATAGTAATAATAGAGGAGGAACCGCAATGAGAGGAAAAAGTCGTGCTTGAAGCCTACCGTAAACACGTCGAAGAGCGTGCTGCTGAAGGAGTTGTTCCTAAACCGCTAGACGCAGAACAAGTTGCTGGACTTGTAGAACTTCTGAAAAATCCCCCGCAAGGTGAAGAAAAAGTCATTCTTGACCTACTTGAAAACCGTATCCCTCCAGGTGTTGATGAAGCTGCTTATGTAAAAGCGGGTTTCCTAACAGCAGTAGCAAAAGGTGAAGTTAAATCACCATTAGTGAGTCGTGAAAAAGCGGCTGAACTGCTAGGCACTATGCAAGGTGGTTACAACATCGAACCGCTAGTTGAGCTATTGGGTGATGAAGCACTGGCAGAGATCGCAGTAAAAGCGCTGTCTCATACGCTGCTGATGTTTGATGCTTTCTATGACGTAGAAGAGAAAGCGAAAGCAGGCAATGCGCATGCACAGAAAGTACTTCAATCATGGGCTGATGCTGAGTGGTTCCTTTCTAAGCCTAAGCTTGAAGAAAAAGTCACTCTAACCGTATTTAAAGTAACAGGTGAAACGAACACGGATGACCTTTCACCTGCACCTGACGCTTGGTCTCGCCCTGATATCCCAGTACACGCACTGGCGATGCTTAAAAACGAGCGTGAAGGAATAAACCCTGATCAACCGGGTACTATTGGCCCGATCAAGCAAATTGAAGAGTTAAAAGACAAAGGCCATCAATTGGTTTACGTTGGTGATGTTGTTGGTACTGGCTCTTCACGTAAATCTGCAACCAACTCAGTGCTTTGGTTTATGGGTGATGATATCCCTTACGTTCCAAACAAACGAGCTGGTGGGTATGTGCTTGGTGGCAAAATTGCCCCTATCTTCTTTAACACAATGGAGGATGCTGGCGCACTACCAATTGAAGTTGACGTAACTAAGCTCAACATGGGCGATGTTATCGATGTTTACCCATATGAAGGTAAAGTTTGCAACCACGAAACTGGTGAGGTTCTAGCTGAGTTCTCGCTAAAAACAGAAGTACTGATTGATGAAGTTCGTGCTGGTGGTCGTATCCCATTGATCATCGGTCGTGGTTTGACAGACAAAGCGCGTCAATCGCTAGGTCTTGAGCCTTCGGATGTATTCCGTAAACCTGGTGAAATCGCAGATTCTGGCAAGGGTTACACGCTTGCACAGAAAATGGTTGGTAAAGCGTGTGGCGTAGAAGGCATTCGCCCTGGTACCTACTGTGAGCCGAAAATGACGACAGTAGGTTCGCAAGATACTACTGGCCCTATGACTCGTGATGAACTTAAAGACTTGGCGTGTCTCGGCTTCTCTGCTGATCTTGTCATGCAGTCTTTCTGTCACACATCGGCTTATCCAAAACCAGTAGACGTTAACACTCACCATACACTTCCGGACTTTATTATGAACCGCGGTGGTGTATCTCTTCGTCCTGGTGACGGTATTATCCACTCATGGCTAAACCGTATGCTGCTGCCGGATACTGTCGGTACGGGTGGTGACTCACATACTCGTTTCCCTCTGGGTATTTCATTCCCAGCTGGCTCGGGCTTGGTTGCCTTTGCAGCTGCGACAGGCGTTATGCCGCTAGACATGCCAGAGTCAATCTTGGTTCGTTTTAAAGGTGAAATGCAACCGGGTATCACACTGCGTGATCTTGTTCATGCCATCCCTTACTACGCGATTCAGCAAGGTCTACTAACGGTAGAAAAAGCGGGCAAGATCAACGAATTTTCTGGCCGTATCCTTGAGATTGAAGGCTTAGAAACGCTAACGGTTGAGCAAGCATTTGAGCTTTCTGATGCATCTGCAGAGCGTTCGGCGGCAGGTTGTACTGTGAAATTGTCTCAAGAGTCGATCGAAGAGTACTTAAACTCTAACATCGTGATGCTGAAGTGGATGATCTCTGAAGGCTACGGTGATCGCCGTACTATCGAGCGCCGCATTACTGCAATGCAAGAGTGGCTAGCAAACCCTGAGTTGATGCAAGCAGATAAAGACGCTGAATACGCACATGTGATTGAAATCGATATGGCTGAAATCAATGAGCCAGTACTATGTGCACCGAATGACCCAGATGACGCTCGTTTGTTGTCTGAAGTACAAGGCACAGCGATTGATGAAGTGTTCATCGGTTCTTGTATGACGAACATCGGTCACTTCCGCGCAGCAGGTAAATTGCTTGATAAGTTCAATGGCCAGTTAGCGACGCGCCTTTGGGTAGCGCCACCAACGAAGATGGATAAAGACCAGCTGATTGAAGAAGGCTACTACGGTATCTTCGGACGTGCAGGGGTGCGTATTGAAACGCCAGGGTGTTCACTTTGTATGGGTAACCAAGCGCGTGTTGCAGATAAATCAACAGTAATGTCGACTTCAACGCGTAACTTCCCGAACCGTCTGGGTACTGGTGCGAATGTTTACCTATCGTCAGCTGAGCTAGCTGCAGTAGGTGCAATCCTAGGTAAGATTCCAACCAAAGAAGAATACCTAGAATACGCGAAGCAAATCGACGCTACGGCAACGGATACGTACCGCTACTTGAACTTCCATAAAATGGATCAATACACCAAGAAAGCGGACGAAGTGATCTTCCAAGAACCAGCATAATCAGAAATGCACAATTCAAAAGCACCTCACATGAGGTGCTTTTTTTATGGGAGCAATTCGCTATACTCGCACCAAATTGATACGAAATAGGCAATCTCGGTGGAATTTGAATTCATTCGTAACACGTTGATGGGCGAGTACTACGTAAAATGTAGCATGGGACATGAGATTGTAGGGCGCTGGTTGCAAGAAGAAATTGGCAAAGATCCGATGAAGATTGCACAAGTTGAAAAGCTAATTGAGCGGTCATTTTTAGCGCCTTCTCAGGAGCATAACCTAACAGGCACGGAAATTAGCTTGATGATTCAGGGCGACGAAGTTCTTGTACAAGAAAACGCATTAGCCCATGAATATGATGTCGAGATGGAAAGTGAGTTCGACTTCTACAATGCAGAAAGTACAGCAAGTTGTGGGATAGAGGATTTCATGGCACTTATCGAACAGTGGAAAGACTTTTTGAACATTTAATGCACAGTTTTGGGTAACTTCTCTGCCGTAGCTTTAAATTTGTGAAAAGGGCGCACCGATATGGTGCGCTCTTTTTGTTTATAGATATGTAAATTGAGGTTAGCTTTTATTATTCAATAACTTAAAAACTTGGCACGTAGATTGGATTATAAGAAGTGTTTCAGGATGAAAGCTTCGGAGATAACTCAATGAAAATAATCAATGCCATTATTAAGCCGTTTAAATTAGACGATGTACGAGAAGCATTGGCTGATGTCGGTATCGAAGGGATGACAGTATCAGAAGTTAAAGGGTTCGGTCGTCAAAAAGGTCACACGGAATTGTACCGCGGTGCAGAGTATCAAGTCGATTTTCTACCAAAGGTGAAAATTGAAATCGCGACTCACGCAGACAATGTAGATCGCGTTGTTGAAGCAATTACAAAAGCTGCGCAAACCGGAAAAATCGGCGACGGTAAAATTTTTGTTTACGATCTGAACCAAGCGGTGCGTATCCGAACTGGCGAAATGGACGCAGAAGCACTTTAAGAATTCAAAGGATTGGAGATACTTATTATGGAATTAGCAACAACAGTAACCGAGTTACGTTACGCACTTGACACCTTTTTCTTCCTCATTTCCGGTGCGTTGGTAATGTGGATGGCAGCAGGCTTTGCGATGCTAGAGGCTGGCCTTGTGCGCTCTAAAAACACAACAGAAATTCTTACGAAGAACATCTGTTTGTACGCCATCGCATGTACGATGTTTCTGATTGTCGGTTATAACATCATGTATGTCGATAATGGAGAAGGAGGCTGGTTACCTTCATTTGGTACGTTAATTGGTACTCAAGGTGAAGGGGCCGACCACTCTTTAGAGTCTGACTTCTTCTTCCAAGTTGTCTTCGTTGCAACTGCCATGTCTGTCGTTTCTGGTGCGGTAGCTGAGCGCATGAAGCTTTGGTCTTTCTTGATTTTCTCTGCGATTTTAACTGCGTTTATCTATCCAATGGAAGGTTACTGGACATGGGGTGGAGGCTTCCTAGCAGAAGCTGGATTTAGTGACTTTGCGGGTTCTGGTATCGTACATATGGCAGGTGCTTCTGCCGCTCTTGCTGGTGTGTTACTGCTTGGCGCGCGTAAGGGTAAGTACGGTAAAAATGGTGAAATTTATCCGATTCCAGGTTCTAACATGCCTTTGGCAACGTTGGGTACTTTTATCCTTTGGTTTGGCTGGTTTGGATTTAACGGTGGTTCTCAGTTGATGGTTTCAGATTTTGAGAATGCTACAGCGGTAGGTCAGATCTTTCTAAACACTAACGCAGCAGCGGCTGCCGGTGCAATTGCGGCGCTATTCGTTTGTAAAACTACTTGGGGTAAAGCCGATTTAACGATGATTCTCAATGGCGCGCTAGCTGGCTTGGTTGCCATCACTGCAGACCCTCTATCGCCATCACCACTGTACGCGGTTGCGATTGGTGCGGTGTCGGGTGCACTAGTAGTATTCAGTATCATTGCTCTAGATAAACTTAAAATTGACGATCCAGTAGGTGCTATCTCAGTTCACGGTGTGTGTGGTTTCTTCGGCCTAATGGTAGTGCCACTGAGCAACGGTGATGCAACGTTTGGTGCACAGCTTTTAGGTGCCGTAGTTATCTTTGCTTGGGTATTTGGTGCCAGCCTAGTTGTGTGGGCAATCTTGAAAGCAACCGTTGGGATTCGCGTTACAGAAGATGAAGAAATGGAAGGTATGGACATGCATGATTGTGGTGTTGGTGCTTACCCAGAGTTTGTTACGGTGAAATAATCATTAGCTTGTAATAAATGGTTACACACTTAACACAATAAAACCTGCTCCGATGAGCAGGTTTTTTAATATTCGTCATTGTCTTCTTATTGAACATACATATAATAACGCAACTGATAAACGTTATCATTAGCATGGTAAAGGATTAAACAATGAAAAAACTGCTAACTCTTTCAGCACTAACTTGCGCTACTCTAGCTCCAACAGCAATGGCTGCTGAAGAAGTGAACGTCTACTCTTACCGTCAACCTTTCCTAGTTGAACCTATGTTCAATGAGTTCACTAAAGAAACTGGCATCAAAGTAAACGTAAAATTTGCTAAAAAAGGCTTAGCAGAAAAGCTAGCTCAAGAAGGTGAGTACAGCCCTGCTGACGTTATTCTTACGACAGACATCAGCCGTCTAGCTGAACTGACAAACAAAGGTTTAGTTCAGAAAGTCGATAGCAAAATCATTGAAGAAAACGTACCTGCTCAATACCAAGATAAAGAGAATGAGTGGTTTGCTCTAACTCTACGTTCTCGTAGCGTTTATTCATCACGTGATCGCGTAGGTAAACTAGGCGCAGATTTCAACTACGCAGACTTAGCTAAGCCAGAGTTCAAAGGTAAAATTTGTACTCGTAGCGGTAAGCACCCGTACAACGTTTCTCTAGTTTCAGCAATGATTGCTCACAATGGCGAAGCAGAAACCAAAGAGTGGTTGGAAGGCGTGAAAGCAAACCTTGCTCGCAAACCACAAGGCAACGACCGTGCACAAGTTAAAGCGATCAAAGAAGGCCTATGTGATGTTTCTCTGGGTAACAGCTACTACCTAGGTAAAATGGTTAACGACAAAGAGCAAAAGGCTTGGGCTGATGCAGTTTACATCAACTTCCCTAACCAAGAGACTACAGGCACTCACGTGAATATCTCTGGTATGGCGATGGCGAAGTACTCTCCAAACAAAGACAATGCTGTGAAGCTAATGGAATTCCTAACGGGTGACAAAGCGCAGCAAATGTACGCAGAAGTTAACTATGAGTACCCAGTTAAAGAAGGCGTGAAGCGTTCTGAGCTTGTGGAATCTTGGGGTGACTTTAAAGCAGACAAGCTTTCTCTAGACGATATTGCAGCCAACCACGAAGCGGCAATTAAGCTATTAGACGAAGTGAAATTTGACCTTTAATTCCTTGTGGGGGTATAACAGTACCCCCATTTGATTAAAGGATATGAGATGTATTTGCAACAGCATTTGTATTTCATACAGCCTTGCAGTAATTAGGCGATGAAAGATAAACACTCTTTATGGAAAACCAGTAGTGGGGTAATAACTCTGCTACTGGTTTTGCCGATCTTAGCGATCTTCTACACCGCGATTGGTGAAACGGATGATTTGTTTGCTCATTTAATGGCAACGGTCATGCCGACTTATATTTTTAACACGGTTGCGCTAACTGTTGGCGTAATGGTGCTGTCCTTAATTCTTGGTATTCCAAGCGCTTGGATAATGGCCATGTGTAAACTGCCGACCGAAAAATGGTTGCAGTGGGCATTGGTACTACCTCTTGCAATGCCAGGTTATATCATTGGTTATATTTTTACTGATTGGTTTGATTTTGCAGGCCCGATTCAGATCTTTTTGCGTGATGTAACCGGATGGGGACCTGGCGAGTATTGGTTCCCTGACATTCGTACGTTGCCTGGTGCGACCTTTGTGTTGGCTTTGGTGTTGTATCCTTACGTGTATTTATTGTGCCGGGCTGCGTTTATGGAGCAAAATGTCTCTTTATTGCAAAGCGCGCGTTTGCTCAAGTGCTCTCCATGGGAAAGTTTTTGGCGCATCTCGATGCCGTTAGTAAGACCCTCTATCGCAGTGGGTTTATCATTGGTCGCAATGGAGACCATTGGTGACTTTGGTACGGTAAGTTACTTCGCGGTGAATACGTTAACCACAGCGGTCTACGATACTTGGTTGGGGTACTCTAATCTTAATGCGGCAGCCAAGATTTCTGCCATGATGCTCGTCATTGTAGTACTGCTTCTTAGTGCCGAACGATACAGCCGACGTAAACAAAAGCTTTTTCAAAGCCAATTTAACAGTCACGAAGATTTTCGTTACGAGTTGACGGGCTGGAAAAAGTGGACCGCACTAGTTTGGTGCTGGGGCTTGGTTTCGGTCGCGTTTATTTTGCCGCTACTACAGCTGATTGATTATGCGATCACTTATTTTGCACAGAGTTGGACCTCAGAGTTTCGTGAATACGCATGGAATAGCTTAGTTGTGTCTGTTATTGCTGCGATTATTGGTGTTGCTGTCGCACTGATCGTTAACTTTACCCATCGAGTCAATGGTAAACGAGAAAGCTTGGCATTTATGCGTCTTTCTTCTATGGGCTATGCAGTACCAGGAACGGTACTAGCCATCGGTGTGATGGTCGCTGTGCTGTTTATGGATCATCGTGTCAACGACGTTGCTAAAGCCATGGAGTGGGGAAGGCCGGGACTTATCTTTTCTGGTTCCATGTTCGCACTAGTATTTGCCATGGTTGTGCGCTTTTCCGCGGTAGCGATTGGTAGTATCGAAAGTAATTTAAATAAAATTTCTCCGTCGTTAGATATGGCATCGCGCACTATGGGTTGTAAGCCCAATGCCATGCTGTGGCGCGTGCACTTTCCGCTGGTTAAGCGCGGTGCACTGATTGCGGCTTTATTAGTGTTTATCGAGTCAATGAAAGAGCTCAATGCAGCTTTGTTACTTCGTCCGTTTAACTTTGAAACACTAGCCACATACGTTTATAACTTCGCCTCGGATGAGCATTTAGAATTGGCCGCTTTACCAGCGGTCCTGTTGGTTCTTGTTGGGTTGATCCCGCTTGTTGTTGTTAACCGTTCACTGGAGCAAAATCACTGATGAGCTGTGCATTATCAATTAAAAACCTAACGTGCCAATATGATGATCAAACCGTACTCGAATCATTGTCTCTTGAGGTAGAACAAGGGCAGATTGTCTGTTTGCTAGGAGCTAGTGGCTGTGGGAAAACAACACTATTAAAGGCCGTTGCGGGATTATTGCCGTTAACGTCAGGCGAAATGAGTCTAAATTGCGTCACAATTGATGATGGGGAAAACTGGTTGCCGCCAGAACAGCGTAATATAGGGATGATTTTCCAAGATTACGCACTTTTTCCTCACTTGACGGTGGAGCAAAACATTGCCTTTGGCTTAAAGCAGTGCTCGACAAAAGAGAAAAATGCCAAAGTTCAAGAGATGTTAGAACTCGTGCATCTTCAAGGTTATGGCGATCGTTATCCTCATCAATTGTCTGGTGGACAGCAGCAGCGTGTTGCGATTGCTCGCTCATTAGCTTACAGCCCAGACTTACTGTTACTGGATGAACCGTTTTCTAATATTGATACGCAAGTTCGCCATGAGTTGATAAGTGAGATCCGTAAGATTTTTAAGGCCCAAGGTGTGACTGCCATTTTTGTTACGCATAGCCGTGAAGAGGCTTTTGCTTTCGCCGATAAAATGGCAGTGATGAACAATGGAGTCATCGAGCAATATGGCACAGCATCTGAGCTTTACTACCAACCTTCAAGTAAATTTGTCGCTGATTTCTTAGGTGGTGGCAGTTACCTTGCTGCTAAACGAGTTTCGAATTCAGAATATGAAACCCACTTGGGCGTGGTTGAAGCCACGGCTCAACAAGATATTCCAGTACAGGCGGAGTGCTCTTTACTGCTAAGACCGCAGCATGTACAAATTCAATCCGATGAAGATAGTTCGGTAACCGTATTGGAACAGCATTTTATGGGTGATCACTGCCGTTATGTGATTAACGCGAATGGTGACCGTTTGTTAGCTACAGCTTCGCAAGCATTAAATATAGGTGAGTCCGTCGCGGTGAAAATTGAAACGCAAGGCGTCCTGGCATTTGCTTAACGCTCCTGAGTATCTTTGCTATCTCGTTTACGACTTTCCAACATACAATAAAAAAGCCCGGCTGTGGAGCCGGGCAAGTGCTCTTCTCCTGTTGATGAGCGCCTTTTCAGACAGCGTTGACTCTCATCATAGTGCTCGAAGCGGGCACAAGGTTCAGTTATAAAGACAAGAAGTCTTTAAACTGTTGAAGAACACGTTCCGCAGTGTCCTTATCTTGCATCTCTGCAAAAATTCGTAGCAGTGGCTCAGTGCCAGAGAAGCGAGCGATGATCCAACCGCCGTTCTTGAAGTAGACTTTCGCACCATCTTCATAGCTGACTTTTTCGATTTCAAACTCGAACTCAGGCAACTGCTTTTCAACATAAATCTTGTTGAACAGTACGTCTTTTTGCGCTGGTTTGAACTTGCAATCGCCTTCTGCCATGTAGGCATAGCCGTACTTGCCGTAGATTTCATCCAGCAACTCAGACAGCTTCTTGCCGGTTACTGAAATCATTTCTACCAATAGGCTTGATGCGAATACGCCGTCTTTACCTTTGATGTGGCCGCGAATGGTTAGGCCACCAGAGCTTTCCCCGCCAATCAGTGAGTCATCCGCTTCCATTTGGGAGCTGATGTGCTTAAAGCCTACAGGAACCTCAAAGCATTTCTCGCCATGATCTTCGGCGACTTTATCGAGAAGGTGGGTGGTTGCGATGTTACGTACCACGGAGCCTTTCCAGCCTTTGTATTCAAGTAGGTAGTAGTAAAGCAGCAGTAGCACTTCATTTGGATGAATGAAGTTACCTTTTTCGTCGATAATACCAAGACGGTCCGCATCGCCATCAGTACCGATGCCAATATCGTAACCTTGCTCTTTCACTAGGTGCATCAAACGGTAGAGTGTTGCAGCGCTTGGCGAAGGCATTAACCCACCGAAGTCTGGGTTTTTGCCATCGTTAATCACATCAACGTCACAGCGGCCGTTGATTAATACGGTTTGCAGTGCGTTTTTCGCGACACCAAACATTGGGTCGATCAAAACACGTAAATTCGCCTTCTTGATCGCTCCGATGTCGATAAAGTCGATGATTGAGTCAACGAATTCGTTCATCGGATTGATGATTTCAATCAGCTTATCTTC
Organism: Vibrio sp. Vb2880; assembly: GCF_033337975.1. Classification (NCBI taxonomy): domain Bacteria; kingdom Pseudomonadati; phylum Pseudomonadota; class Gammaproteobacteria; order Vibrionales; family Vibrionaceae; genus Vibrio; species Vibrio sp. Vb2880. Next base: position 172,262 of record NZ_JAWORT010000008.1, on the reverse strand, counting down.
AACCGCTTGTTCAAAGTCGACGCTTTTTACATCTTGCGCAGTGAGCGCGTCTATTTGTGATTCGATTTTTTGGGTGATGATTTCATCTGCGTCACGACCACCTTCAATGAAGACTTTAATGCCGTTGTAATCGGCAGGGTTGTGTGATGCGGTAATACATGCCGAGTATGCGCAGCCCATTTCTTTCGCTTTAAACATTACGATAGGTGTTGGGACAAATTTGTCGATAAAGCTAACCATAATGCCGTTTGCTGCTAGAACTTCAGCGAACCAACGACCTGCTTTATCGGAAAGAAAACGACGGTCATAGCCAATCACAAAACCGCGATCAGCAACCGATTCGTTATTCGTGATGTTTGCAACTGCTTGGGCAACCAAGCGTACGTTATCTTTGGTGAACTCCTCACCAATAAATGCACGCCAACCGCCTGTACCAAATTTGATCATGATTCGATCCTCGATAAGAGCGGCATCCCACCGCGTCTTAAATCTTTGCTAGCGAACCGATGCACTTCTCAAACTCAAGTGCATCGGATAAATCAAAAGGGGAAAAGCTCTCCCCCAAAAGATGATTAACCTAGAGTAACGATAACTTCGTTTACTGAACCTTCCGCTTGAACTGGTACAGAGGCACCATTCACCGCTTCACCGTTCACAGTAATCGACTTAACGCCTTTGCTTACTGAGTCTGGGTTAACGACTTTGATGTTGTACGTTGCACCTAGCCATTGACGAGTCACTTCGAAACCAGGCCAGTTCGTTGGGATACATGGATCGATAGTTAGGCCATCGAAGCCTGTACGCACACCAAGGATAAAGTTGGTAACAGCGAAGTAAGCCCAGCCAGATGTACCTGTTAACCATGGGTGGTTTGCACGACCGTGGTCTTGGTGGTCACGACCCATGATGAACTGCACATAGGAGTACGGTTCTGCGATACGTTTTTCGATGATGTCGTTCTGGTTGTATGGGTTTAGTGCATCGTAGAACTTCATTGCACGATCACCACGACCCAGTTTCGCTTCAGCTACCCAAGCCCATGGGTTTGGATGCGAGAAGATCGCCCCGTTCTCTTTTACGCCTTGGTAAACACGAGTTACGAAGCCGATATCATCATTCGGTGTTGCAAAAGATGGTGAGTTTAGGTGAAGGCCGTATTCAGAGAATAGGTTCTCATCGACAGCGTCCATCGCTTTTTCGCCGCGCTCTTGAGATACCGCACCAGAAAGTACCGCAAGTGTGTTTGACTCTAGGTGTACTCGGCCTTCCGCTTGTTGCGCAGTACCGATCTTGTCGCCATTCTTCGTCAGACCACGGATGTACCAACCGCCTTCGTCATCCCAAAGGTGGGTTTCACACGCTTCACGAACGTTTGCTGCCATCACCGTGTATTTTTCAACGTCGGCTTCCTTACCTAGGTATTTCGCTAGGTCGATGAACTCCTGCAGTGCCCAGAAATGTAGGAACGACACCATTGAAGATTCGCCACCACCTAGGTTCAGACAGTCGTTCCAGTCTGCACGCAGACCTTTACAGATACCGGTTTGACCTACGTATTCAGCCGAGAAGTCTAGTGCGGCTTTCATGTGGTCATAAACCGTTGCATCGCCACCGTCGGCGTAAGGGATCACTTCGTCAAAGAAGCTGTGCTCACCGGTTTCCATCACGTACTTACAGATGGTTGGAACTAGCCATAGGTGGTCATCAGAACAGGTGTCTTCGATGCCGTGAATCTTGTCTTCATCAGACGGTGTTGGAACCACGGTTGGGGATTTCGATGGTTTAACGTCAGCTTTTTCTGGATCGAACCAATCTGGATCAAATAGGTGTAGACCGTAGCCCGCTTTTACTTGGCCGCGCAGTAGGTCAACGATACGTTTGCGCGTCATTGCTGGGTTAGCGTGAGGAACTGAGATTGCATCTTGCGCTGTATCGCGGTAACCAAGACCAGTACGGCCTCCCACCTCGATGAATGAAGCAAAGCGAGACCACACCACACACGTTTCCGCTTGGTATAACGTCCAAGCGTTGATCATGGTATCTAGACCTTCGTTTGGTGATTTCACTTGGAACTTGCCACAACGCTCATCCCAGTGTGCTTTGATACCCGCAAATGCGTTGTCGACTTCTGCAAGGTCTTGGTACTTAGCACGCAGACGCTCTCCGTTGCCTTTACCGATACCGAGAATGTAAGCAAAGCGAACTTCTTCACCCGGCTGAATAGTAAATTGCTTATGCAAAGAGCCACAGTGGTTGTAACAAGTTTGCGCTGTATTGAAACACTTACCTTGTTCTACCGCTAACGGGTTTGCTTCGTCACGGTATAGGCCTAGGAAGCTGTCACGTTGGCCGTCGTATGAATCTGGGTCAAATGTTGAAGCTAGGTAGTAGAAGCCTTCGAAATCGTTGGTGTTGTAGTACAGGTCGTACTCTATCACGCCTTCGTTGTAAGCCGTACCTGCCGAGTACAGAGACATCTGATGGTTTTGGTTATCAGATTGAATGTGGCTGAATGAGAACTCAACAAATGAGAATGCACTGATCGTACGTGGTTTGTCAGAGGTGTTTTTAATCACTACATCCCAGATTTCAGCGTCTTCGCCTTTTGGCACGAACAGAGTTTTTGTTGCGGTAATACCGCTGTATTCACATTTGAACTTAGAGTAAGACAAGCCGTGACGAACTTCGTAGTTTGCTTCGTCTAGGCTCTTCGCAACTGGTTGCCAAGAGATTGACCAGTAATCACCTGTCTCATCATCACGCAAGTAAACGTAGTGTCCTGGGCGATCGAATGTCGCATTTGGACGGAATTTAGTAACACGGTTGTATTCTGGAGAGTTGTAGAACGAGTAGCCACCCGCGTTGTGCGAGATAACCGTACAGAACTTCTCAGTACCTAGGTAGTTGGTCCATGGTGCTGGTACGTCAGGGCGAGTGATGACGTATTCGCGATTCTCGTTATCGAAATAGCCGTATTTCATTTGTGTCTTTCCTTTTTACGAAGCTGCATCAGCAGCCAAAATTTAAAAACTCTTCAAGCGTGATGTTTCGACATCAGTTTTGTATTACTTCCACGGTTTACGGTAATTCACTCCCTGCAAATCAAGCAGAGGTAGATGGCCTTTCAAGCGTGATAAATAGTCGGTCCAATCTCGGTGTTGTTTGTCTGTCCAACATGCTTCTGCCATTGCAGTTAAACGAGGGAAGATCATGTAGTCCATGCGAGGTTGGTTATTGATAATTTCGCACCATAATGCTGTTTGAATGCCCCAAATGCGCTTACGTATTGGGTCGTCAGCAGGCACTTCAGCGAGCGGCTCGTAGTTGTAAGCTTTTTCTAGTGGCAGTGGGTTTGCCCAGTCCACGCCCGGTTCTTCAGGTGCGTAGTCTTGGGTCATATCTAGGTAAGTGGTTTGTGCTGGTTGCAGCACCACATCAAAGCCTTGGCGAGCACAGTTCAATGCCGCTTCTTCGCTTAGCCATGAGTAGATCACCGTATCTTTACTGACTTTGTCGCCGTGTTGAGCTTCTTCCCAGCCCAGCATGCGTTTGCCCAATTTACGAAGTTTGTCTTCGGCATAACGCAAGAAGTGTCCTTGCAAATCTTTGTAGTCGCTGTAACCCAGTTGTTCCATTAGTGCTTGGCATGCTGGGCTTTTTGACCATACGCCGTTAGGTACTTCGTCGGCACCAATATGAACGTAAGGTGCAGGAAAAAGCGCAGAGACTTCTTCTAGCACTTTGTCGATAAATTCATAGCTCCCCGGCAGAGCAGGGTTAATGACGTTGTCGTTGTAATGCTGAATACTGCGGTATTCGGTGGTATCTTCCGCTTCTACCAATAGGTGTGGTAACGACTTGATGGCGGCTCGGCAATGACCAGGTACATCAATTTCAGGAATGATGGTGATGCCGCGTTGCGATGCAAATTCGATAACGTCTTTGATGTCTTCTTGTGTGTAGAAGCCGCCGTAACGTTCATCAAAGTGCGTGTACTGTGGTTCATTGATCTCATCCAATCCGCGCCAAGCACCAATATCGGTCAGTTGAGGCAGTGATTTGATTTCAATTCGCCAACCCTCATCGTCGGTAAGATGCCAATGGAACGTATTGAACTTGTAATGAGCCAGTTGGTTGATCAAGCGTTTGACTTGCTTAACGGAGTGAAAATGACGAGCACAATCCAGCATCATACCGCGGTAACGAAAACGTGGCCTGTCCTTGATTGAACAGCAAACTACTTCCATTGAGTTAGGTTGATCGCCAACTTTGATTAGTTGTAATAACGTTGCACAAGCATGGGTAAAACCAGACGAAGATCCTGCTTCAATTTTGATTGACTCTTCGGCTACTTTCAGTTTGTAAGCGCCTTCATCCAAGGTTGGGTTGCCTTTGAAGATGATCTGACTGCCATTGTCTGATGCGAACTCAAATTGGTGAATGCGCTTAAGCTCATCAAGTAGCCATTCTTTAGCTGAATTGGCCAGGCTTGAATAAACCGCGACGCCAGCATGATGATCAAAGCTAAAATAGTGATCGCTGACCTCAATATGGTTTGGTTTTGGCAGCAAGGGCTGTGCATGGGTTAAACTTGCAGGAATCTCACTGCGTTCACGGTATGGTGAAGCTAATACGATAGGCGTGACATCCACTTGTGCGCGCTGTGGGTTTCCATCAACGACAAAGTTGATCATCGCTTCGTTAAAGCCATCCGAGTAATAACGGAATGGGTTCGAACCAATACTGAATTCACAGTAATAGTGATGGTTGGCAGCCAGTACCAGCCCTTCTGGCTTAAGTGTGCAAAAACTACCAATTTGAGTCAGTTGACCATTTGAAACGCTGTCTGGAAGAATGTAACGATCGAAAGCGAAAGTTAAGCTCCAGCTGTTTAGGTCTTGGTCGCTCAAGTTATGAAAGGTGAGGCCAAAGCGGCAGTTTTGTTTCTGCTCAGAAAGGACTACGAGATCAACACGATATTCCATATCTACTCCTACGCCGCATTGAGCGAGTAAAGGTTATGTTCTGGTTTGCCAGCAAACATAATTGCGCCTTCAATCGCGTCAAACTGTGGCTCAACAATCCATTGCTGAACTGGTGGTGAAAGCCAACGTACAATGCGTTCAGCTATGCTGCCCATTAAACAAATACGTGTTGCGCCGCGCTTGTTTAATGTCACGAGAAACATTTCTATATCCGCTGCGGTTTGCTTCAGCATTTCAATGGCCAGTGCATCGCCTTGTTCCGCATGTTGGAAAATAGCCGGAGAAAACTGCCCATAATCACGAGGAAGCGCCTGTTTTGACCACGCCACCACGTTGTCGACCTCATTTTCGAAATGCGTCATAACGTGTTGTGCTAGGGGCGTTTTTTCTCTGATGCCATCTTCAGCTAACAAAACTTGCTGAACTAGGCGTAGCCCCATCGCTGCGCCGCCACCTTGATCCGAAATAGGGAACTCACGACCACCGACAACATGTTGCTCCAATCCGTTAAGGTAGATGCCACAAGAACCGGTTCCCGCAATCATGATTGCGCCATCTTCGCCATTGTGCGCACCAACGCACGCACCGTAAGCATCGGTATTCAGAGTCATACTGGCAAATGGATGAGGAAGAGACATGAAGGCTTGCCAAGATGCTTTGTGCTCTGCGCCAGCAAGGGCTAAGCCGACGTGCATCGACGCGAAATCTTGTTGTGTCAGACCGCCTTGCTCGGTAGCCGAAGTGATGGATTCAAGAATCGAAGCCATTGCTATTTCAGCACCTAGCATGATGTTGGCACTGCCGCTTTTGGCCTCGCCAAGAAAATTACCTTGTGAATCTTTAATCCTGGCTCGACATGACGTGCCGCCACCATCGATACCGACAAAATACATTCCCATGATTATTCTTCCTTCATATTTTTAGAGGTCGCCAACTGAGAAACATGCTGAGCTTGACTCATTATCGCGAGTAAGTACCAAGCGCCATGCGGGATCCATTGTTCGCCCCAGCGCCAGTTTTGTAACACGTCTTCTTTTTGTGCTGGTGGGTTAAATGCAATGTCTTCCTCGTCTTCAAAGCCGCCAGTGATTCCGTTACACACGCCACCTTTTGCGTTGAAGAAACCATATTGAGGGAGGTAATCAGGGTTGTTACGACCATGGCCATCTAGCATGCACATGTCGTATGGGTTTAAGCCTACAATCCAGTTCAATGCATCTTGAGCAAACACAGAAAGTTGTTGCTGTACGTCTTGCGACGCTATATGCGGTTGAGCAAGGTACGCCATGGTCGCGAGTGAGCCCAGTCGAGCATTCTCGCCTTGCCACCAATAGCCGGATTCATTGTTGTGTGCGACAAAAAATGCCTCGCGTTTTGACTCATTTACGCCTTTAACATATTGGCGAGGGTAACCGAATGGGTTGATCACTTTATTCGATATTGTGATCTCAAACTCACACGCTAGGTTGACGATACGTTTTACCGATTCCGCTCGTGCTGAGTCGTCTTCAATTAATAGATATTCGCATAGGGCAATAACTGGTAGACCAGCTTCGGCTGCGTGAAAATATGGACGGCTGCCGTCTTGGTTTGCTGACCAAAAGTGTTGAATCTGCTCGTCGCTCATTTGGCGTGCAACTAAACGTTGCGCCCACAAACGGCTCTCTTCCAAGTAGCGAGTTTCTTTGGTTGCTTTAAACAGTTCTACACAAGCCAGTAGCGCACAGTATTCGTCGATAATGTTTTCTTCCCCATCATTGAGGTACTGCGTATTGTGCTCTTTTAAGTGCCAGTAACCATTTTCGGCAGCGTTGCGGTATTTTTGTTGATCGTATTCACCGTGAACACTTAAACGCGACGCTGCCGCTAGCGCTGCAATGGCGACACCGCCACCTTGTCGAAAGCCTGCTTGATAGTCGTCAAATTTGTGACCAAGTTGAGTTTCGTACGCGCAAATCTCGCGTTGCGCAGTATCTTTGCTCCACTTGTCAAAGACCGTCATGTAGAAAAAGCCTTTTTCGTTTTGCATACGCACAAGAAAGTCTGCACCGAACAGGGCTTCTTCAATCAGACGTGTACGTGTGAAAGCTGTAATGTCTTCGCTTCCTTCAAGCAACGAAACCCCTTTTAGGATGTTCCAAACCACCATTGGGGTTTGTTGAGGATTCAAATAATTCGCGTATGAAAGGTGACTTAAATACTTGCTAACGTCTCCTGATGCGTCGTACCAGCCGCCGTGTACATCAACCTTTTTATTGGAGTTTAGTACTGGAAGTTGTCGATCTTGTTGATCGAAGATTCCGCCGCAACGTTGCGATTTGAAATAGTGGATCACATCTGACAAAGTTTGATCCAACAGAATGTATTCGCCAACGATGAAAGAGGAAGAGCGCGTATCTTCTACTTGCAAGAAATAGTCACCTGACGTTGTGAAAGAGGAAAAGTCGATGAGGTAGAAATAGCCCTGATGCCAGTTCGCCACTTTACCTTGTTCTTCAACCGCAAAAGTTGCCACGGTTTGCTCGCTAGTGGCACAAATCAATTGAGCAGTGTAAGAAGACAAGTGTGGTTGTTCGGTCTGGATAATGGCTTTCTTTGGGCCCAGACGTTCATAACCAATGTGGTTAGTCAGTAGCAGCATTCAATGTCTCCGGGAAACGATAAAAACAGGAGTGGGTCAGGCTGAACCTGACCCTCGTTATGATTAATCTTCAAATAAGTAACAGCGGACAAAGTGGTTGTCGGACAGTTGAGTGACGCCTGGTAGTCGTTCGCGACATTTGTCGGTAGCGTGTACACAACGTCCAGCAAATGGACAGCCGACAGATTCTGGTGTCCAAAGTGGGATTTCCCCTTTGTTGCCTTTCAGTTTCTCGTGAATAGACTTCGATGGATCTGGAACCGCAGATACCAACAGTTGCGTATATGGGTGTTGAGGGTCGTGAATGATTTCTTCAGTATCGCCCCATTCAACCATGTGACCTACGTACATGACCGCAAGATCTTCAGCAATGTAACGCGCTGTTGCGATGTCATGAGTGATGTAGAGCAGAGACATTTGTTTTTCAAACTTCATCTCTTCCATCAAGTTCAAAACGCCAGCGCGGATCGATACATCGAGCATGGATGTTGGCTCATCCGCCAAGACTACTTCAGCTCCAACCGCGATGTTACGAGCCAGGTTGACACGCTGACGCTGACCGCCAGATAGCTGGTGCGGGAACTTTTGCGCCGTTTCTTTTGGTGGAATAAGACCAACTTGTTCAAGTAGGTCGTACACACGCTCTTCCAGTTCTTTCTTGTTGCCCGGTGCTACTTTCTTATGAATCAGCAGCGGGCGCGCAATATGGTGGAAGATATTGTGCGTTGGGTTTAGCGAGCCAAACGGGTCTTGCCACACCATTTGTACACCTTCACGGTAGGTCATTAAATCGTGACGAGAGGTGATGTCTTGGATATCACGACCTTTGTATTCAATGATGCCATCGGTTGGTGCGTACATTTTTGCAATCATTTTTGCAGTAGTAGACTTACCTGAACCAGATTCACCTACCACTGACAAGCCGCGGCTCTTGTACATTTTGAAAGAGACGTCGTTGATTGCGCGCATCTTAGATTGTTTGATTGAGTTACTGTTTAAAGGGAAGTCCTTAACGACATTTTTACCCTCAATCAGCAGTTCGCCGAATTGTTTGCTCATAATTCTCTCCAGTGTAATTTTTGTTCTTAGCTAGTGTTTTTTTGTTGTTAAACCTTAGCTTGAGCAATGGTGTCGCCGTACAAATGGCAATTTGAGAGGCGACCTGGTTCAATTTGACGTAATTGGGTTGGTACACGTGTACATGCTTCATGTACGCGGTCGCAACGAGCTTGGAAGCGGCAGCCCTGTGGTACTTCTAGCAAGTTCAACGGGTTACCTGGAATACCAGTCAATTTGGTCTTTGGTCCAGTTAGTGGAGGGAAAGAGCTACCCAAACCTTTGGTGTAAGGGTGGTAAGGACTTTCCAGAATTTGCTTAGAAGGCGCGACTTCAATCAACTCACCTGAGTACATGATGCCGATACGATCCGAGAACTCGACCATCAATGACAAGTCATGTGTGATGAACAGAATTGAGAAACCAAACTCTTCTTTAAGCGCGTAAATTTTTTGTAGAATTTCACGTTGAACCACTACATCCAATGCGGTAGTCGGTTCGTCCATGATGATCATTTTTGGGTTCAGAGCCAAAGCGATTGCGATTACTAGACGTTGACGCATACCACCAGAGAACTGGTGCGGGTAATCACTCAATCGGCTAGGGTGGATATCAACGATTTCCAGCAGACCTTCAGCGCGTGTTTTTGCTTGAGCGCGAGTCATATTGGTATGACGCATGATGACGTCACAGAACTGCTCTTCCATGGTTAGAACAGGGTTCAAAGCGTTCATCGCACTCTGGAATACCATCGACATTTCACTCCAGCGGAACGCTTGCATGCGATCATCGCTGTACTGAAGGATATCTTCACCGTTGAAGATCACCTCACCACCTGTGATAAACGCTGGCGGCTTATGAAGGCGCATTAGTGAGAAGGCAACAGTGGATTTGCCACAGCCAGATTCACCAGCCAGACCGAATACTTCACCTGGTGCAATGTCGAAGCTCACGTTGTTACAGGCGCGGACATCGCCCGCGTCTGTGATGTAGTCTACGCATAGGTTACGGATGGAAATTAGTGGTGCAGTCATGATTATTTATCTCCGCTCCATAGTGCATTTTGTGGTGCCAGTTCAGGCTCACGTTCTTTCTTGTCTTTTGCTGCTAGTTTTTTCCAGCGTTTCATGCCTTTGTGAGAACGAAGTTGAGGGTTCGCAATTTCGTCAACGGCAAAGTTCAACAGAGCAAGACCAGTAACCAGTAGTGTTAGGGCAATACAAGGTGCTAGTACTTCCCACCATGCGCCAATCAGCATGGCTGATGAGGTTTGCACGTTGTAAAGCATGATGCCCCAACTGATCGTGTTGGCATCACCCAAACCTAGGAACGAAATGACCGCTTCAGTGTTGATCGCCAGCATCACTGAGCCAATGAAGCTCGCACCGACAATCGGGATAAGGTTTGGTAAAATCTCAACGAAGATGATGCGGAATGAAGATTCGCCCAATACTTCAGCGGCTTTCACAAACTCTTTCTCGCGTAGAGCCATGGTTTGAGAACGGACAACACGTGCGCCCCACGCCCAAGAGGTACCAGCGATAATCAAGGCAATGGTGAGTGGACCTGCTTCACCGATAAAGGCCGCCAACACGAATAGCAATGGATACTGCGGAATTACTAACATGATGTTCATCGCGGCACTCAATACGTCATCCACTTTGCCGCCGAAGTAACCTGCCGATATACCAATGACTGTTGCTAAGAAGCACACGATGATGCCAGCGCCAAAGCCTACACCCAGTGATACTCGTGCACCGTAAGCCACTTGCGACCAGATATCGCGACCCATTCGGCTAGTACCTAATACGTGGTCGGCCTTTTTAGACATAATCAGCGTACGACGATCGTCTGCCAGGTTTTTAGCGACCCAACCATCAGGATTGTTTTGTGCCTGTTTTACAACAAAGCTTGGGTATTCGTGTGGGTTACCGGTTCGCTTGTCTGGCGCATGCTTTGTAAGTAAAGGAGCGGCAATCGCAACGAACACGAACAGCGTAACAATGCCAAGACCAATGCGAGCAAATGCGTTACCTAAAATAAGTTTGAATAGTTCTTTCATGATTATTTGCCTCCCGTACGTAGGCGAGGGTCTAGAATCATGTACAGCATGTCAGCCATTAAGTTGAAGCACAGCATGAACATCGTCATGATAATTAACTGACCTTGAAGTACTTGGTAGTCACGAGCGTGAATTGCGTTCAATAGAACAGTACCTAGGCCTGGGTAGTTGAAAATCATCTCGATGATTAATTGACCTCCAATGGCCATACCTAAAGACATAGACAGTGCGGTAACACTTGGAAGTAGTGCGTTACGTGCGGCGTAATTAAAGACGACGCGGTTTTCACTCAGCCCTTTACCTTTAGCCATCGTGATATAGTCTTCGGCGAGAAGGTTGATCATGTTGTTACGCATGTTAACTAAGAAGCCACCAATTTGAACGATGGTTGCACAGAATAGAGGTAGTACAGCGTGGTAACCCACGTTCTTGATGAACTCCCAGCTTGTCCAATCAGGAATAGTACCTGGCGTGTAAGCATAGCCAGATGGGAACCATTTCAGGCCAATCGCAAAGGTAAACAGCGCTAACATTGCGATAACCATTTGTGGAATAGCTTGAATGATCAATGTGCCAGGCGTTACGAATGCATCGTACTTACTACCGCGCTTCCAGGCGGCAAAAATACCAAGGACAGAAGCGATGGAGAAAGAAAGAACAACCGCAGTACCAGCTAGAAATAGTGACCAGCCAAATGCACTACCTAGTAAAGAATTAACTGAAAGTGGGTAGAACTGGATTGAGGTGCCCAATTCCCAACTTAGAATGTTTTTAATGTACGAGAAGTACTGAATGTAAATTGGCCCATCAACGAAACCGAGCAGTTCTTTCATTGCTGCGATTCGTTCTGGAGTCACCTGTACTGAAGCATTAGCAAACATCATGGTAACTGGGTCACCAGGCATTGCTCGCGGAATAATAAAGTTTAACGTCGCTGCAACTAAGAGCGCGACAAGATAGAACGACAAACGTCTTAAAAAATAACCCATAACTCACACCTTACTCACCCAGATTTTTTCCCTGTTTCTGGTTTCAGGTCGCTCCTAGCGAAATTTAGAGCGAAAAATCCCCTGACGACGAGCGCCACATATTGGTTTCGTTAACAAGGGATTTTTATAGGCGGCACACGGGATGTATGCCGCTTGAAATGAACTTCTACTTATTTAACTGGTTTTAGGTCCAGTACGTGAAGTAGACGCTCTGGGATACCTGCCCAAATGTTTGGACGGCCCTTAGGGTTTTCTTCGTTCCACCAACCAGTGAAGCGAGTTGTGTTGTATTGGTACATGTACGCGCCAGATAGCACAGGAATAGTTACTTGGTCCTGAGCAATGATCTTCTGAATGCCATGAGCGATCTCTAGTTGTTCTTGCTTATCTGCTGTCTTGTAGAAGCTGTTAAGAAGACCGTCTAGCTTATCGTTCTTGTAGAAGTGCATTGCAAAGCGAGGCATGCCGTCACCAGCTTGTAGCTTCGAGTTGTAGCCACTATCCCAGTACAAGTGTGGATCTGCACCGTGGAAGTAGTTGGTGTAAGCAACGTCGTAAGTACCTTCTAGCATAGCTTGGTTGTATACCGAGAAGTCCGGTGTACGAGCACGAGCTTTAATGCCCACTTCTGCTAGTTGCTCAACGGCTAGTTGTACCGTGTTGTTGAAGTCAGTCCAACCGTTTGGTGATTGAATTAGAAGCTCGAAAGACTTGCCAGATGGTGTATCCACAAAGCCATCTTTGTTTACATCTTTGAAGCCAGCTTTAGCTAGAAGCTTTTTCGCACCTTCCGCGTTGTATGTGTTGTAGCCTTTGTACTTGTTGTGCGTCTCTTCATCAGACCAAGCTTCGAATGCGTAGCCAAGGCCAGATGCGAAGTCGTTCACTGTACCGCCGCCGTAGAAAGCGATATCAATAATAGTTTGACGGTCTAGCGCCATAGAGAACGCACGACGGAAGTCAACGTTAGTTAGCGCTTCGTTTTTCGCAGCGTCTGGGTTTTTGAAGTTCACTACAAATGCTTGAGTACCCGCTGGTGGGTACCAGTAGTGGTGATTCGGACTTGCTGCAGCGTACGTACGGTCGATGTCTGGTACGAATGAAGACGTCCAGTCCATTTCGCCGTTAACGATTTTGCCCAAGAATTGGTCGTTGTTCGCGATTTGCGGCACACGCAGACAGTCTACATCTAGGTTGTCTGCATCCCAATAATTCGGGTTCTCACACTGGATATATAGCTGCGGTGTGAAAGTGTCGATTTCGGTAAATGGACCACTGCCTACTGGATTTTCGTTTGTGAATGTTGCTGGATCTTTTACTTTGCTCCATACGTGCTTAGGTACGACGGGTACTTTCGCAATTTCGTAAGGAACGTTTGAGTTTGCTTCGCTTAGACGGAATTTAACTTGGTAGTCGTTAACTTTTTCTACGCCAGTCACCCAAGAGTTGATACCAGATTGGTCTAGCTCTGGCTTCTCTTTAACTAGGTTGAAAGAGTAAACAACATCATCAGCGGTAAACGCTTTGCCATCAGACCATTTTACGCCCTTACGGATATCGAAGGTTACGCTCATCAGGTCATCAGCCATGGTAAAGTTTTCTGCTAGACGAAATACAGGCGTATTACCGTGCATTTCGTTAAAAACAACGAGCGGCTCGTAAATAAAGTCGGTTGTTGTGTGCAGGTTAGTTGCACCCAAGAAAGGGTTAAAGTTACGAACGAAAGTTGTAAACTCTTTAGGGTGGATAGTCAGTTCACTGCGTTCAGCCGCAGTAGCTACCGATGCAAAACCTGTAGTAGCCGTTGCAATAATTGCTGTTGCTAGTGCTGTTTTTTTAATATTGGCAAGCATAGCTGTTCCTTACTATTTGCTTTCATTTCACTAAATGGAATTGAATGTCATCAATTGATAAACACTCTCTAAGACCTACCTCTTGTACATGCCTTACTCATTACAACATTGAGTTTCGCCAAGAGTGGCCTGTAGGCCTTAGGCAGGAGTAAGAAAACACCTTATCCATAAAATAATCAAACTTGATTCCCGTTAAAAACGTTAAAATCTCTGAGCTCTCCGTTATAAACGTTATTTTGGCTAATTTTAACCAGCATTGGGCCAAAAAATAAACGTTGATATGCGTCGCAGTTTATATCCTTGTTAATAATGAATGTTGGTGATTACTAACCTGTTGGTCCTTTTTAAGTATACGTTTCTTGCTTGGTTTCTAGGTTCGGAGATCTCGCTCACATGCAGAAATGGTGTTAATTAATCAGCTAAAAATTAATCTGCCGTTCTGTTGTGATTAAGTTCGCAATCTCTATCAATAGTTCGTCAAAATCCGCTTGTTATCTGAAAAATGGCCTTTTTTATCGACAGTTTTCTTCCGTTTGTTGCCCTTTTTTTATTTTATGAATGAAGTTTTTCGGTTGCTCGAACTTACCTAGTTAAGACAAGTTAAATGGATAAGGTCGTACGTTTTGAAGACCAACAATAGATAGCGTTGTCTAACCAAATGTTCGTTATTGGAAATATGTTAACGGGGTAGGAAGAGGCGGTCTCTTTTATCTCTAGGAAGGGAATACTCGAATAACAAAAAAGCCCAGCATGCACGCTGGGCTAGTTTTTTGATAAATATTAGCTGGTCAATAGTCGCTGTAGTTTATCTCGTTGTGCTTCTATGTATGCTCTCTCGGGGCTCTGTTCTTTGCAGTGTTCGAGAATGAACTCTATCGAGCTTAGCACCGTTCTCCAACGCGGTGTTTTGGGTAATGTTTCTATACGCATGTATTTATCTAAAGTGCGTGTTTGCAAAGTACTACGGTCTAGATAAACGCGCCACAAGCCACTTTGCTCTGCAAATGCGAACTTACTTTCACCCGTTACAGATTCCCAATACTCTAAAGCATGTGTCATTGCGTCGACTAGAACTTCTCGCATAAGTTCTTGCTTGTCTTTTTTATTACCGAGCGCTTTGTCTGCAAGGCGCGTAAATTCTCCGCCAAGCTCTTTTAGCTTTTGTAATTGGTCTTTGTCACCATCAAATGCATAACTTGAAAGCACTTCTACGGCGGTTTCTAGATTATGTATGCGAGCGGCACTGGCTCCACCGCCGACATTAAAGATGTACATGATATCTAACCCTGAACCTTCAGGGAGCTTAAGAATGTCTGCTTCGATGTTCTGACGAATATCTTCAATATAGATATCAATCTTGCCACAGTAATGAGGTTGTTTGACGGTTAGATATTTAGGGGCAATCAGCTCATCAGCAGATGAGCGCTTTAGCTGTTCTAAGCTACGCTTGAATAGCTTACAAGCAGCTTCGTTAGCAAAGCGAATACGCTTGTCTTCACGTAGACAGATGATTGCTTCAGGAGCCGATTCTAGCTGTTCCAACAAACGACCTTGAGTCTCAAGTAAGCTTGCTTCAACGACTGCTCGCTGTCTAAGTTCAGACTCTAGCACTTTGTTTTCCATATGGCGCATTTCTGCTTTGCTTGCCGTTAAATGCGCTTGGATACGTGCCGCCAACTCTTGTTTATTAAATGGTTTCGATAAATAGTCGTTGGCTCCTGCTTCAAAACCTCTTACACGATCTTCTGTTTGACTGAGTGCGGTGAGCATAATGATTGGCAATTCGGCATGATCATAGGCTTCACGTAGTTCACTACAAACTTGGTAGCCGCTCATGCCTGGCATCATGATATCCAATAACAGAAGTTCCGGCTTCTCTTGCTCGACGAGCGCTAACGTTTCTGGCCCATCGGAGACGGTACGCACACGATAGCCCTCTAAACGTAAAAAGCTTTCAAGCACGCGTAAGTTTACTGGTTCATCGTCAGCAACATACAGTAACGGGCCGTCTGGGTTCTCTGGAAGTGATAAGTCTTCACTGTTCTCTACATTAACTTCAGGAATTTGGAAGTGCCCGTGCGCAGCTAGAGTCTGGGTTGCTTGGATTTCTTCTTCACTGGCGAGCGGTAAAGTGAAACTGAAGGTAGTTCCGACCATTGGTTGGCTACTGACGTATAACGAGCCTCCCATTAATTCGATCAATTGACGGCTAATGGAGAGCCCAAGTCCTGCACCTTGACGATAACGGCTCGCGTCTTGCCCTGCTTGGATGAGTGGTTCAAAAATATGTTCAAGTTGTTCTGCGGGAATTCCTTGTCCAGTATCCACAACTTGTACGCGTACATGATCATCTACCACATTAGCGGAAATAACAATTTTACCTTCTGAGGTGTATTTAATCGCATTGCCAATCAGGTTATATAGCACTTGTTCAAGGCGTTGCGGGTCAGCTGATACTGCTTTTAAATCCGCTGGGACTTGGTTGATGATGCGGATGGTTTTACTTCCGAGTAAATGGCTAGAAAGCTCTAAAACCAATCGTGTTGCACTGCCCAAACTCACTGCTGATTTCTGGATATCCATGCTTCCATAACGCATTTTATGATAATCCAACAAGTCATCGACTAGATTAGCGAGACGCTGACCACTTTTAATGATGATATCAAGCTGATATTTCTGGCTAGCGGGGATCGCGCCATTGGCGCCGGACGCTAAGGTTTCAGCAATCCCGACCATGCCGTGTAACGGTGTACGAAGTTCATGAGAAGTCGTGGCTAAGAACTCATCTTTTAATTTATCGGCCAATTGCAGTTCTTCATTCTGTTTCTGAATGATCTGTATGTTGCTTTCTAGTTCTTCATTTTGCTTCTTAATGGTTTGAATCTTCTCTCGAATAGAGCGTTGCATTCGTTCAAAGCTTAACGCAAGCCGACCAATTTCATCTTTACGAACCGTATTAAAAGACGTGTCATCAAGATCCCCTGCAGAGACCTTTTCGGCAACCCAAGTCAATTTCAGCAACGGAGAAGTGATAAAGTTTGATAAATAGTGAGAAGCTATCACCACAAGGATAATGGCGATCAACATAGCGATAACGAATAGTTTTTCGAGTTGATGGATACGAGCGAAAGCTTCGTTTTCTGGTAACTGTACGACGAGCGCCCAAATCACACCACGAGTTTCAATCGGTGCATAAGCCGCGATGATTTCTTCACCTAAGCCGTTCGTGTAAGTGCCGACACCAAACGCACCAGAGAGTGCTTTATCGATCACTTCTAAACTGTTCTTAATGTCGTCTTGTTTCGTGTTAATTGTGCGAGGTTGGTGATCATTTCCAACCAGCAGGGTGTTAATGGATGACTCTCGGTTGGCGTCTGCGGCTAACTTAGTGATGCCATTATTTGGCAAGCGGAACATGGCATAGCTGTGTAGATAACCTTGCTGAACAATTGGTGCACCTAGCCAAGCGACTGATTTCCCCCCTTCCAGCTCGAAGTCAGACACAATCACAGGAGTGTAGTCTTCGTTTACTTTTCGACGTTCAGTCACATCATCGGCGAGACGCTTGAAAGTTTTGCCAAGTGCCGAGTCTTTGTAGGGGCCTGATAACAAGTTCGTTCCGTAGTTATCGTCTTTGTTGATCGAGTAGGTGACGTTACCATTGATGTCGACCAGTAAAATGTCATTAAAATCAGAGCGCTTGAGGAGCTCCAAGTAGGCCAATGATAGCGTTTATGCAAAAGTCGGTAACGTTCACTTCCTACATAGTTGGATGACTCGGGTAACGTTGAGGTTTTGATTTGGTCTCCGCTGCCCTCGATGTAGCGCTGTTGGGCGTTTTTACGAGACTCTTCAATATCATTGCCTAAACGACTAAAAGCATTGACGAGACCGTAGAATCGGCCACCACTGGCGTAAGCCAACTCTGAGCGCACAAAGCCCATGACTTCGGTTTCTCGTGCCTCAAAGTAGTCGATGATTTGCTGCTGTTTTGTATCTCGAACAGACAGTAAGTGCGAGGTGCTTTGTTCTTGCAGATCTTTACTGTGGGACTGCAAGAAAAAGATCGCAGTAATGGTAAGAGGTGTGATACTGAGCACCAGAAATGCGGTCATCAGTGTACTCTGAAGGCGCTTAAATTTCTGTTTTTTGTAGAATTTAAACATGGATAAGATTACAACTCATAATGGGCAGTTCTAAAACATACTTCGCTGCCGAGGTTCTCGTTAAAAACGGATAAGATGTTCAACTAGATAGAATTAACAAAATTAACGAGTTTTTTTTCTTTGACAAGAAAGTTAGTTGTAAAGCGTGCAGGGTGACGCAGTTTTTCTTATGAGTGTTGAATTTATGAGAAAAAATCGCGCAGGTTTGTGCCTGCGCGGGGGGAAGTTATGATTTTTTCGCGTAGTAGATAGAAAATTTATTGGTCTTATTTAGCGTCTCGCAATTATTAAACGCCCGCTCGATAATTGGTGGGTATTTTAAGAAGCTATTCGCGACAATCACCATTTCGCCGTCTTTGGTTAGGTATTGTGGCGCCTGACCCAACAAGGTTTCCGCTGCGTTGTAATTTGTGTCTAGACCACTGTGGAATGGCGGGTTGCTGACGATAAAGCGGTAGTCTTTTGCGGTATCCGAGTATATATCTGATGCAAATACGCGTCCGGATAAACCATTCGCTTCTAATGTGGCTTGGCTAGAAGTGATCGCATAAGCATTAATGTCACACATCTCAATCGCGATCTCTGGATTCGCTTTCGCCATAAACGCACCGAGCACACCTGCACCACAACCAAAGTCGAGCACTTTGCCCGACAGCTTAGGTAAGGTTTCAAGCAGCAATCGGCTACCTAAGTCGAACTCGCCATGGCTGAATACGCCAGGTAGGCTCTTAACCGCTAGCGACTGCTCACCGAGTGTAACAGTGTAAGACTTAAACCAATCTGCTTGGTTGAAAGGTTTTGGTTCATTGAGGCAATTACCCCAGTAAAATGAGCAGCGACGAGCAGAGTCGTACTTGTTCACAGGGCCGTATTCTTGGAACATCTTCTCGATGCTCTTGATGCCGGAGCGGTTTTCACCAACGATGACGATTTCGGTGTTAATGCCCAGTTTCGCCATCAACATCGCCAGCAAGTATTCTGCTTCAGCTTTTGCTTTTGGCCAGTATAAAAGGACCATGTCTGCTTTTGTTTCAACATCAAACTCAGAGCCAAAATGACTTTTCACTTTGTCAGAGGTTTGAATTTGGCGGTAGTAGCTATAGTTGGAAGTAAACACTTCAACAGACTCACAATGAGCCACTAACTCAAGAGGAAATAGGTCTTCAACTTCACCAGCGACTAAAACGTGTTTTCCGTTGAAGTATTCAAGTTGGCGCTGAGCTATTTGGCTAGGAGCGATATAAGCAGACATAAATTTGGTTCATCAGAAATAATTTGAGGCAGATTTTCGCACAATCTGCCCCAAGCTTGAAGTGATTAAGCGGTGACTAGCTGTTGTCTTGTTGGTTAAGGAAGTCTTTGAATTCTTCCTCGTAGATATTAAACAGTACCATGGTCACGGCAAAAATAAGTGGGCCGTAGATAAGACCAATCAAACCAAACAGATGCAGACCACCCAGTAATGAGAAGAAAATCATAAGGGTATTCATGCCGGCGCTGCCTTGCATTAGCAACGGGCGCAATAGGTTATCTATAGAGCCAACGACAACTACACTCCACACCGTCAAGAAGATAGCCCAAGTCATATCGCCTGTTAAGAACAAGTACGCTGCTGCAGGAATCCAGATTAGCGCGGTTCCTACCACTGGAATAAATGATGCAAAGCCCATCATCGTTCCCCAAAATAACCCAGGGAAGCCTGCTAGCCACATACCGATACCGCCAGCCAGACCTTGAGCAATCGCTGTCATGAATGAGCCCATTACGGCTGATTTAGATACTTGCTCTATCTCTGTCAATATGCGGTCTTCTTGGCTACGTGAGAGTGGCAGGATATGACGAATCGCAGAGATAATTTTGTCGTGGTCACGAAGCAGAAAAAACAGCACAAACAGCATTAGGAAGAAGTTCATTAGGAAGTTGGTTGCGTCTCCTAAAATCTTTGCGCTGATAGCGACTAAGTTAGAGCCAAACGATGTGGCAAATTGACCAATTTTCTCAGCAATGGCTTTGGGCTCGATTTTATCAAAAGGTAAGTACTCATTAACAATCGCTAAGCCTTTGATAACGAAAGGATGTTGGAATATATCTTGGATACCACCATTGGTAACCCAATTATATGTATTTTGTGAGAAAACAGAGCCTTGCTGAACAATGGCGGCAAACACAAATAAAAGCGGGATAACAATAATAAACGTCAAGACGACACATGACAGCAGTGCTGCCATATTTGGGTGCTTGGGAATTTTCTGCTCAAACCATTCGTGTATCGGAAACATGAGCAAAGAAATGATAAAAGCCATCACAATGGAATTGATATATGGCTCAACCAATAAGTAGCAAGCAAAAGCAGCGGCGAGTAAAGCAACCATTAGTACTCGGTGACTCGACGTTATTTTTACATTATTTGGCATGGTATTAGTCCAACTTACAGGTGACGTTTACGGTTTATGCCTTCAATGATGGCGTGTAACCTTTATTACTTTGCACTCTTAACTCTTTCAAGCTTATGACAATGCCGAATTAGAGCAGGGCGATGTACCTTGCTATAATGACTACAAATCAGTCGGTTATCAATCAAGAGATGAGCTATGGGTTGTTGCAACGGTGATAAAAAGTGTCAAACCGAGAAAAAAGCTAAGCGAATACCGTGGTTTGGCATTGTCGTTGGGGTATTAGCGATATTGGTTATTTTGAATTGGCAATAAAAAAGGACCGTTACGGTCCTTTTCTAAATGCGTTATCGCCGTTTTTAGCGATTATTTCGCTTCTTCTGCAAGAACAGCAAAACAGCGGTCAGCAGCTTCTAGTGTGGCATCAATCTCTTTTGAACCATGAGCGAGTGAAGTAAAGCTCGCTTCAAACGCAGATGGCGCAAGGTAGACACCGTGTTTTAGCATTAAGTGGAAGAAACGCTTGAAGCGTTCTACATCGCACTTCGTTACGTCTTCGTAGCAAGTTACTTTTTCTTGGTCAGTGAAGAAGAAGCCGAACATACCGCCCACTTGGTTAACAACTAGCGGAATACCGTGTTTTTCTGCTAGAGACTTAAAGCCTTCAGCAAGTTGTTTCGTTTTAGAAGTTAGGCGCTTTTCGTTGCCTTCTTCTTTTAGAAGGTTCAAACATGCGTAGCCTGCTGCCATTGCGACAGGGTTACCGGAAAGGGTACCAGCTTGGTAAACTGGGCCTGTAGGTGCAACGTATTGCATCACTTCTTTACGGCCACCGAAAGCACCTACTGGCATACCGCCACCAATTACTTTACCCAGTGTCGTTAGGTCGGGTTTGATGTTGTAGTGTGCTTGCGCGCCGCCTAGAGCAACACGGAAGCCTGTCATTACTTCATCAAAAATTAGTAGCGCGCCTTCTTGATCACAGATTTCACGTAGCCCTTCGTGGAAGCCTTCCACTGGTGGAATACAGTTCATATTGCCAGCTACTGGCTCAACGATGATACAAGCAATTTCGCCTTTGTTCGCAGCAAATAGCTCGCGTACAGAATCTAGGTCGTTGAATGTTGCTGTTAGCGTGTGCTTAGCAAAATCTGCAGGAACGCCAGGAGAGCTTGGTTGACCTAGTGTTAGTGCACCAGAACCTGCTTTTACTAGCAAGCTGTCAGCGTGGCCGTGGTAACAACCTTCAAATTTCATGATCTTGTCGCGACCGGTGAAGCCACGTGCAAGGCGAATCGCGCTCATAGTAGCTTCAGTACCAGAACTTACCATGCGGATTTGCTCCATTGATGGAACAAGCTCAGAAACTAATTCTGCCATCGCGATTTCAAGTTCTGTTGGCGCACCGAAGCTGAGACCGCGTTGCGCTGCATCAATTACTGCTTCGCGGATAACCGCGTGGTTGTGGCCAAGAATCATTGGACCCCAAGAGCCAACGTAATCAATATACGCTTTACCATCGGCATCAAAAATCAGTGGACCGTCTGCTCGTTCGATAAATAGCGGAGAACCGCCAACGCCGTTGAATGCACGAACTGGTGAATTGACACCGCCAGGGATGGTTTGCTGAGCTTTTTGATACAGCTCTGATGATTTGGTCATGGGGTTATCCTCTTTTGATTGCTCGGACCAAGTGGAGCGCATTGTACCTAGCTATAATCAAGTTAGAAACGTTTTGCTTAATTTATGTGTTGTTTCGCAGTGTAATCTTATATATCCGCATCTGTTGTAAAGAATCGGCGGCGAATACTTGAACGAGTTTGTCAGGTATTGGATAATCGTCTCAATTAGCACAAATTTGACGTCTTGCTTCAGGCTTGACGCATTACACGAGTGAGAGAGGTCTTCGTGAGCGAAGTAAACGTACCATTATCTTTTTCTGACGCAGCAGCATCTCGCGTTAAAGCATTGATTGCTGAAGAAGAAAACCCAGCATTGAAACTGCGCGTATATATTACTGGCGGCGGCTGCAGCGGCTTCCAATACGGCTTTACTTTTGATGAAAATGTAAACGAAGGCGATACGACAATCGTAAACAGTGGTGTAACACTGGTTGTAGACCCTATGAGTCTGCAATATCTCGTTGGCGGTATTGTTGACTACACAGAAGGGTTGGAAGGAGCGCGCTTCTTCGTAAATAACCCCAATGCAACGACAACATGTGGTTGTGGTGCATCGTTCAGTGTGTAATTAACACCTAACAGGCAGCTAATGGCTGCCTGTGCTTTATGTAGAAGGATGTCACGTAAAGCGCACACTCGCAGATATGCAGAGAAATAATAAAAAGGACTTTATATGTCTGGACTTTCTTTTGGACGCCGAATTGTCGAGCGCCCTTGGCTAGTATCTCTTATCCTCGTCTTACTTCTTGTTGCATGGCTAACCACCGGCCAACTCAAAGCACAAGATGATCATCCTAACTCTTCAACATCCACGAACACGACACCACTTGCAAAGGTGATGTTTGATACTTTTCTTGCCGAACCTACCAGTAAAACCATTGAATTGTATGGACGAACAGCGCCCAATCGTCAAGCGCGTCTTGGCGCCGAAGTTGCCGGTAAAATAGTCAGTCTTAACATAAAGAAAGGCCAAGCGGTCAAACAGGGACAAGTGATCGCAAACATCGATAAGCGCGACCTTGGCATTCAACTTAAACGGGCCCAGGCGATGCTGTTGGTTAAAGAGAAAGAGTTTAATGCTGCTAAATCGCTAAAAAGTCGTGGACTGCAAGGTGAGGTTGCATTTGCGACAGCGCAAGCAGCGTTGGTAGATGCACGTGCGAATTTGAGTAACGTGCAAACGGCTTTAAGAAATACTGAGGTTAAAGCGCCATTTGATGGCATCGTAGATCACCACTTTGTTGAGTTAGGTGATTTTGTCGGGATTGGCGACCCTATTGCGACGGTCATTGATTTGGATACTTTAGTGATTGAAGCCGATGTCAGTGAACGGCATATACAATACCTTAAGGAAGGCCTAGAAGCCGACGTAAGAACCATTAACCAACAGCATCATCAAGGTCTTGTGCGCTACATTGGACGTGTTTCTTCTGCTTCTACTAATACATTTCCAATTGAAATCGAAATTGATAATCAAGACGCAAGAATTCCTGCCGGTATGAGCGCAGAAGTACAGTTGCCTTTGAGTGAAGTGTTGGCGGTAAAGATTACGGCTGCCATGTTAGCACTAGATGAAGAAGGTAACTTAGGTGTCAAGACACTGCGTAATGAGCATGTTGAGTTTGTTCCAATTCAACTCGTTAAGGCCGAGGATGATGGTGTGTGGCTCTCTGGGTTAGGAGAGCGTGTAGACATTATCGTGCTGGGACAAGGTTTTGTGCGAGATGGTGATCAAGTACTGGCCAATAAAGTTGATGACGTAGTTGTTGAAGCGGCTAGTGAGCAGTAAGGAGCACTTATGTACACTCTGATTGATGCTGCGTTATCCCGCGCTCGCACCATGCTGACATTACTGGTGATGATCTTAATTGCCGGTGTCATTACTTACGTCACTATCCCCAAGGAATCGAGCCCAGATATTACCATTCCTATTATCTACGTTTCTGTTGGGCATCAAGGCATTTCTCCCGTCGATGCCGAACGTTTATTAGTTCGGCCAATAGAGCAAGAGTTGCGCTCTATTGAAGGCGTAAAAGAGATGACCTCTGTGGCATCAGAAGGTCATGCTTCGGTGACGCTGGAATTTAGTGTTGGAGTGGATCTTGATAAAGCGATGGCAGATGTGCGTGATGCGGTTGATCTTGCAAAGCCAAAATTACCAGAGGACAGTGATGAGCCAACGGTAAATGAAGTCACGTTTGCATCTGAAGAGCCTGTGTTGACTGTTGTTCTATATGGCACCGTACCAGAGCGGACCATTGTACAGATTGCCAGAACGCTACGTGATCGTTTGGAGAGTTTCCGTCAGGTTCTTGAAGTTGAAATCGCAGGGGATCGCGAAGACATCGTGGAAATAGTTGTCGATCCGCTATTGATGGAAAGCTACGGTCTCGATCAAGCGGATATCTATAATTTAATTGCCTTGAATAACCGAGTTGTGGCTGCGGGGTTTGTCGATACTGGATATGGACGCTTTTCGGTAAAAGTCCCATCGGTTTTTGATTCACTGAAAGATGTGCTTGAATTACCGATCAAGGTGAATGGCAAAGAGGTGATCACTTTTGGCGATGTGGCGACAGTACGGCGTGCATTTCGCGATCCTGAAAGTTTTGCTCGTTTAGATGGCGAATCTGCCATCGTTTTGGACGTAAAAAAACGGGCAGGGGAAAACATTATTGAAACGGTTGAGCTGGTAAAAGAAGTACTGGCTCAGGGACAGAAGCGCGCCGAGTGGCCCGACAATTTGCAAGTTAAATACACTTGGGATCAATCCGACGATGTCAAATTGATGCTCAGTGATCTACAAAACAATATCTTATCCGCAATTATCCTCGTAGTTATCGTCATTATTGCCATATTGGGGGTTAGGACCGCGCTTCTCGTGGGGATTTCTATTCCAGGATCGTTCTTGACTGGGTTGTTGGTGTTATCGGTATTTGGGCTGACGGTCAATATCGTCGTACTGTTTGCTTTAATTATGGCGGTAGGCATGTTGGTGGATGGTGCCATTGTGGTGACAGAGTTTGCAGATCGGCGCATGCAAGAAGGAACGCCACGTAAAGAAGCCTATCGAGATGCAGCAAAGCGAATGGCCTGGCCTATTACCGCATCCACAGCAACCACATTGGCTGCGTTTGCTCCGTTACTTTTCTGGCCAGACATCACTGGTGAGTTCATGAAGTACTTACCACTTACTTTAATTGCTACCTTGGCCGCTTCGCTGATGATGGCTTTATTGTTCGTTCCTGTCATCGGTGGGATAATTGGCAAGCCTCAAGTAGTCAATCAGAAAGCTCAGCGAGAAATGGTGGAGCTGCATAACGGCAACTTTGAAAAAGCGACTGGCATTACCAAGCTTTATTACCAGACTCTGTCGGTAGCGATTCGTCATCCATGGAAAGTCTTACTCAGCGCGATACTGCTAGCGGCAGGTGTCGGCTTCACTTACAACAAAGCTGGCTTGGGTGCAGAGTTTTTCCCTGAAGTGGACCCTGCCTTTTTTACCGTTAAAGTTCGTTCTTATGGTGACCTGTCTATTCACGAAAAAGATGTTGTTATGCGCGAAATCGAGAAGGTGATGCTCGGTCATGACGAGTTTGAAAGTGTCTACACGCGCACAGGAGCGAGCGATAATGGGGACGAGATTGGCCAGATTCAAATAACGCCTGTGGATTGGCAGTATCGACGCAAAGTGAAAACCATTATTGAGGAACTAAAAGAGACGACAGACCGCTTTTATGGTGTTGAACTTGAGTATAAATTCCCGGACGCAGGACCGCCTGTCGAGCATGATCTCGTGATTGAAGTATCATCACGAAACTTGAGTGTTAGTGCGTTAGATGAAGCGGCCAAAAAAGTACGACATTGGGCTGATGGTAATCCTGCACTGACCAACTTGAGTGATACCACTAATAAGGAAGGGATTGATTGGCAAATTGATATCCAGCGAGATGACGCTTCTCGCTTTGCAGCGGATGCTACCTTAGTCGGGAATACCGTCCAGTTTGTTACGAACGGCTTGAAAATAGGCGATTATTTGCCCGATGATGCGGATGAAGAAGTCGATATTTTGGTGCGCTATCCGCAAGATAAGCGCGACATAGGTCGATTTGATCAACTGAGAGTGAAAACGGCAGCTGGTCTGGTACCGATTACGAATTTTGCTCAAATCAAACCAGATCATAAGCAAGACACTATTCGTCGGGTCGACGGTCATCGAGTTATCAATATTAAAGCGGATATGGTGGAAGGTTACAATTTGGCGCTTGAGTTACCTAAGATTGCCGCTGGAATGGAACAGCTCGACTTACCGGAAGGCATTGAATATAAGATTCGGGGGCAAAATGAAGAGCAGGAAAACTCATCAGCATTCTTGCAAAATGCTTTTATTGTCGCGCTTGGTGTGATGGCTTTGATTTTAATTACGCAGTTTAATAGCTTTTATCAAGCTTTCTTAATCCTTAGTGCAGTGCTGTTTTCTACCGTTGGTGTCTTCGCTGGATTACTTATTTTCCAAAAGCCATTTGGCATCATTATGTCGGGAATTGGAGTGATTGCGTTGGCTGGTATCGTGGTAAACAACAATATTGTTTTAATCGATACTTATAATCAGATGCGTAAACGTGGTTTAGAAAAATCTGAGGCTATTTTACGTACGGGTGTGCAGCGTTTAAGACCCGTTTTACTTACGACGGTGACCACCATATTAGGCTTATTGCCAATGGTTTTAGAAATGAACATCGACTTAGTTAATCAGAAAGTGGAGTTTGGCGCACCAAGCACTCAATGGTGGTCTCAGCTTGCGACCGCTGTCGCGGGTGGTTTGGCGTTTGCGACTTTGCTAACGTTAGTTCTGACACCGTGTTTGCTTATGCTCGGTAGAGAGCATCACTCCGAACAGTAAGCTTTATCGTGATGATATCGACAAAACAAAAAGGGCAGCTTCGCTGCCCTTTTCAATACCTGGCTTACTTCATTGCTAGCAGTTTGCTGTAGCGTTCAAGCTTGTCCATGCTAATTTTCGCGTTTGCCATGAAAGTTTGTCTCGCTTTGCCTGTCAGGGATTTAGATTGTGGCAAATTCACCGTGCGCGGGTTTTTATGGACACCATTCACAAGGAACTCATAGTGCAGGTGAGGGCCAGTTACACGGCCAGTTCCGCCAAGCGTACCGATGGTTTGGCCTTGCTTAACGCGTTGACCAGCTCGTACAGTACGTTTGGTTAAGTGCAGGTACTTGGTAATGTAAGTATTACTATGTTTAATGAAAACGTAGTTACCATTAAATTTGTTGTAAGACGATTTTTGAACGACACCATCACCAGCCGCCCAAATCGGGGTGCCCACTGGTGCTGCATAGTCCGTGCCTCTATGAGGACGAACGCGTCCCGTCACTGGATGTAAGCGGCGTGGGTTGAAGTTAGACGAAACTCGACGGAAATCCAACGGCGCGCGTAAGAATGCTTTTTTCATTGCACGCCCATTTTCGTCGTAATACTTGCCACTTTTCTGATCCAATATTGCGGTAAAGGTATCGCCTTGGTTTTTAAAGATCGCAGCAATGATTTTTCCACGGCCGATTACTTCTCCTTCTACCACTTCCTCTTGGTAAAGTACTCGGAAGCTATCGTTTTTACGAATATCTAAAGCAAAGTCGATGTCCCAACCAAATATGCCAGCCAGTTCCATGATTTGGTTACCATTTAATCCAGAAGATATTCCTGCATTCCAAAAGTTTGATTTGATGGTGGCTTCTGCGTAGTTGTACTGGAAGTCGACTTCTTTCTTATCAACTTCAGAAACGTACTTGCCGTCTTTTAATGTGATACGAAAAGTCTCGAACGCGCTTAGTGTTCTTCTTAGCTGCACCAAGTCGTTATTTTCGTCAAAACCAAATTGCAATCGGTCACCAGGTCGAAGCCGAGTTAACTGTTTTTCCACTTCTTTGTCTGATGACACCAGTTCATGTAATAGACGAGCAGAAAGCCCTACGCGACTAAATAAGATGGCAGCACTCTCGCCATTTTTTACCTTGTATGTCTCCCAGCGCAGCACGGCGGGAACCGCAGGCGATGAACTATTTAGTGCACTGAGTTCGAGGGAAACTGGCACAGGATAATGTTGACCAACTTTTAATCGGCTCTGCTGCGGGTCTAGGTCTTGCGGATCAGGTAAAAAGAAGAGCGCGAAGATAATCAGCGCACTAAAAAAACCGA
The DNA here is from genome assembly GCF_033337975.1 of Vibrio sp. Vb2880. Taxonomy (NCBI): domain Bacteria; kingdom Pseudomonadati; phylum Pseudomonadota; class Gammaproteobacteria; order Vibrionales; family Vibrionaceae; genus Vibrio; species Vibrio sp. Vb2880. The sequence continues at coordinate 144,221 of NZ_JAWORT010000008.1, read as the reverse complement.
TCAATACTTTGTGCAAGAGTGGAAGTCGGACAAAAATCGAATGCATGAGGTACTTGATTGCTAAATTAAACGGAAAAAGTGACAACTACCTAGTCTAACGTGTTTCAAAATGCATCGCTATTCAAGTAATATGTTCAGCTATTATATTTTTGCCAAATCTGTGGGAGTGAACAAGAATGGCGAGCATTGAAGCTGCACTAGCCGAGATTAAGCGCGGTGTTGAAGAGCTGATTCCAGAAGAAGAGCTAATCGCAAAACTAAAAGAAGACCGTCCTCTACGTATTAAATTGGGCGCTGATCCAACAGCACCTGACATTCACCTAGGCCATACGGTTATTTTCAATAAGCTTCGCTTGTTCCAAGAACTAGGTCATGAAGTGACGTTCCTAATCGGTGACTTCACTGCAATGGTTGGTGACCCAACAGGTAAAAACACAACTCGTCCACCGCTAAGTCGTGAAGACGTATTGCGTAACGCTGAAACGTACAAAGAGCAAGTGTTCAAAATTCTCGATCCTGCAAAGACTAAAATTCAGTTTAACTCTGAGTGGCTGTCTGAACTGGGCGCAGAAGGTATGATTCGCCTTGCGGCAAACCAAACCGTTGCTCGTATGCTAGAGCGTGACGACTTTAAAAAGCGTTACGCGGGTGGTCAGCCAATTGCTATTCATGAGTTCATGTACCCACTTCTACAAGGTTGGGACTCAGTAGCAATGGAAACGGATGTTGAATTAGGTGGTACAGACCAGAAGTTCAACCTTCTAATGGGCCGTGAACTGCAAAAGTCTCACGGTCAAAAACCTCAGGTTGTACTGATGATGCCGCTTCTAGTGGGCCTTGATGGCGAGAAGAAGATGTCTAAGTCAGCAAACAACTACATCGGTATCAGCGAAGCGCCAAGCGAAATGTTTGGTAAAATCATGTCTATTTCTGATGACTTAATGTGGAGCTACTACGAGCTGCTCTCTTTCCGTCCTCTGGAAGAGATTGCTCAATTCAAAGCTGATGTAGAAGCGGGCAAAAACCCTCGTGACATCAAAGTATTGCTAGCAAAAGAAATTATTGCTCGTTTCCACAGTGAAGCCGATGCCGATGCAGCAGAGCAAGAATTCGTAAACCGTTTTGCGAAGAACCAAATTCCTGATGAAATGCCAGAGTTTGACTTTGACGCAGGTCGCCCAGTGAGTAATCTGTTGAAAGAAGCAGGCTTATGTCCATCATCGTCAGATGCGATGCGCATGGTTAAGCAGGGCGCTGTGAAGATTGATGGTGAAAAAATTGCGGACAGCAAATTTGCTCCAGAAGCGGGTACTTACGTGTTCCAAGTAGGCAAACGTAAATTTGCTCGTATTACTATTCAGTAATTCATAATGACTGCAAATGAAAGCGTCCGAAGGGCGCTTTTTTTGTATGAAAATTTAGCAAAAACGGCAAAGTAAAACTTCCATACCTGATGAACTTTGCTACTATACTTGCGCTGCCAATAATGGCAGCGCTATCGGAGATTTACATGAACAATACCGACCATCCTCCCAGTCGTTGGGTGAGTAAGATTAAGGGAGCGAAATAACCCGCTTCGGTATTGGCGATCTCCGCCTTACCTAAGTGGTGAGGCATCTTTTCTAACTTTCTTCTCGTTATTTCCTTCATACATTCTGAATAGACAGTGCATTCGCATTGGTTTTCTCTGTGCATCTTAATTGTTGTCTGACTTTTAGCGTGCGAGAGTGGCTTTTTCATGCTTTGTCGATGGTCGTTACCAATGCCAATCGGGAGATTCGCCATGACGGTAATGAACAACACTTTTATTGAAACAACACCAAACTTTTCTGAAGTAGAAATTGGTGCAGCTCGCAATGCATTCTTGCAGTACGAGCAAGAGCAACAAGTCCATTTGCTTACGGTTATGCCGATTGATGAGGCTGTAGGTATTTTACAGCATTGCTCTGTCGGCTATGTGAATAGTCTTATTGCTCAACTTGAGCAAGCAGGTCATGACAAACGCGCACGTCATTATGCTCACCAACTGGGTCTGCATATGTCTGAAGTTGATACACCCGATGGTTATTTATCAACTAGTGTTTTAGGGCATGTAAAACAGCGTATTGGATGGATCATTACGCTGGCTCTTTTAGGGATAGTGTCAGGCTTGATCATCGCTCAGTATGAGGACACCCTTAGTCAGCTTGTTTTACTTGCAGTGTACATGCCAGTGATTGCAGCTGCTGGTGGTAACACAGGAACACAAGCAGCAACTTTGGTGATTCGTGCTCTTGCTACTGGAGAGTTAAAAAAACGCCAATGGTTAGAAGTTTTGTGGAAAGAGAGCCGAGTCGCTCTATTTATTGCGCTAGCAATCGCTATCGTGATGATTGGACGCATTATGTTATTTAGTGCAGGACAATCAACAGGAGGCTTTGAACTGACCGATATCGCACTGGCAATAGCAGTTGCGCTGTTCATTCAAGTCACCATTTCTACAACATTGGGCGGGCTGTTGCCAATTATTGCACGAGCTTGCAAGTTGGACCCAGCCGTATTGGTGAGTCCAGTTCTTGCGTCTATCGTCGATATTTCAGGAATGTGGATTTACTTTAACGTGGTGAACTATTTCTTAGGTATTGCCTGACTAAAGTTCACAATGTCATTGTAAAAAAGCTGCTCAAAATGTGTAATCGGGGCGATGACAGGTGTGTTGTCGTCCCTTTTTTCTGGGAAGTAGTCTGAAACAAACTGAACAAAAATGGTGTTAGGTTGACCATTTTTATCCAAGCCATATCCAGCCATATTGTAAGTCCCGTAGATAGAGCCACTTTTCGCGATCAGCTGTCCTTTAATTGGAAGTTTTCGCATACTTTGTCGGTACTTTAATGTGCCGGATTCACCTGATTTCGGCATGATGGCAATCAATTTGAGTTCGTTTTCATGCTTCCAAATATAGCGCAGCATTTCAGCCATCTTGGTCGCGGAGATCCGGTTATTTCGCGAAAGTCCTGAGCCGTCTTCTAGGCGCGCATTACGAATATCAATACCAGTGTTGGCGAAAATGATCTGCTTGATCGCTTCTGTCCCGTTAGTAAAACTGCCTGGCTGAACGAAAAATTTAGCGCCAAGTGTTTTGGTTAATGTGTCAGCAATCAAGTTGTCAGAGTTTTTGAGCATATCTTCAAGAATGTCTGGTAAGGCCTTTGATTGATGCATTGCGATGAGCTTTCGCTGCTTTTCTGGCGCCGTACCGACCCTAATCTTTCCTGATACCCCAATGTTGAGCTCCTTGAGCAAAGTCGCCAACCTTTGACTGGTGTAACGCTCAGGGTCTTGAACCGCAAATTTCAGTGGCAATGGTTTGTCTCTTTCAACCAAGCACCCTGTTAGCTTGTAGTTGTTATCGGGATTTGCAACTAAACCTAAGTCACAATGACGACTTTTCTTAATGGTTTTAGAAACTGTTTCTACGGTACTTGTGACACGAATAGGTTGATGCTCTGGTACGTAGACCCGCGTTCCACCATCTTTTTGTGTATAGATAGAGGCTTGTACACAGTTGTTATTGAGTGTGATGGTCGATGCCGGAGCGCTGTAGCAAACTCCCAAGATATCCCACGGCCAGCCCACCGCACGGTTATAACCAGTGAATGCGCTGTTATCGAGCCATAGGTCACCGTTAATCCGTTTTAAGCCATTTTTCTTAGCTAGAGTGAGAAGTGATTTTAAGTCGTTGGTTTGGAGTGTTGGGTCGCCGACAAAGTAAATCACTGTATCTGAGTTCGACGTTTCCAGCTTGGTTCGAAACCTGAAGTTATCACCCAGTTCTAGCTTTGCGGCTAATGCGGTGACGATTTTTAATGTACTCGCTGGTGGGAACAGTTGTTCGGTAGGATGAACACCGTCAAGCTCAGCATTTTCACTGAGTTTTTCCGCAACTAAACTGATGCGGGCGCCTTCAGGCAACACCTCTTGATGAGGGTACGCTTGTGAAAAAGCAGAAAGTAATGAAGAGAATATGAGCAAGGGCCAACGTAAACGCATAATGATACTTTCTAAGGTGAGTTATGTGATTGAGTATACGCAAGTCCTTTCAATATGCTAGGTAACTAAAGAAATGCTTCAAATGTCTTCATGAATGAGACACGAGAGAAAGGCGCGCTGCTTAAAATGAAGTATAAAAAATGCCCGCTTAAAGCGGGCATTCGATATTCTAGTCAAAGACCGGAATTAGAAGTCGTAACGTAGACCTAGAGCTAGCTCGTCTTCAGCATCGATCTTAGTTGCAACTGTTTTGCTCGTGTCAGTTGAACCAAACTTGTCACCTGCATCAATCAGGTTGAAGTTGTAAGAAATGTAACCACGGAAGTTAGGCTTGAAGTAGTAAGAAGCATCAACAGCGAAGTTGTTTGCAGAAGTTTCGTTGTTAGTTTCTGCATTGTTGTATGATGTTGTAAATACTGTTTGGCCTAGAGTGTAAGCACCCGCTAGCTCGTAACCAGTGTAATCAACTGTGTTACTGTTGTTTGAATCTTCCATTTTCTCGCCGTCAGTGAATACACCAGCGAAGTAAAGATCAGACATTGTGTAAGATGCAGCTAGCATGTACTCGTTAGCTTTGTCTTGATCTGCGTAACCAGCACCTAGCTCAAGACCAGTGTCAGCTAGAGCGTAGATTGCAGATAGAGAGTAACCGTCTTGTTTGTTGTCGTAGTACTCACCAGTGTTTTTGTTTTCCATACGATCAGCGAAGCGGTAGCTTGCTTTTACGCTTAGGTTTTCAAACTGGCCTTTGTAAGCCATCATGTTGTCTGTACGGTCTGATACAGCTAGTTTGTCTGCTGCAGAGTTACCGTGGTAAGCCATGATATCTGTGAAGTCAGTGATAACGCCTAGTGCACCTTCAGTTTTACCGTATGCGAACTCACCGTAAGCACCGCCAAGACCAGCGTAAGCAAGACGAGTTTCTAGATCGCTCTTGTCGTCGCCGTCTACAGTACCGTTTTGAGCAGTCTCAAATTCACCTTCCCAGAAACCAACACCGTATAGGTTGTCATTGATTTCTTGTTTACCAAGGAAGTTTAGACGGATGCGAGATTTGTCTTGAGCGTCGCCATCTTTCATAGATAGACGTGCTTCAGCACGGCCGCCCATTTCTAGAGAAGTACCGTCTTGGTTGTAAAGTTCAGCTGCGTTTACGCCAGTTGCCATAGCTGCTGCAGATACAGAAAGAGCAATTAGAGTCTTTTTCATCTTATTTGTCCTAGTTAGCTGTCCATAATCATTGTTGTATGGGGGAGAGGTGATCTCTCACAAGTTGTTGGTCCAAAATTGGCTAATTGAGCGATGTAGTTCGCACTTGTAAGCCATTGATCTAACAACTCGCTGGACATGTTTTACTGCTAAAGTTTCCGTATGAGTTAGTAAAATGATATAAATCCCACTGATGAACACTGTTCAATTGTGCGTTGTTTTTATTTAAATTGCTGTTTTTGATTGAAATTATTGGCAATGACATTAGCCTGACATTGATTAGTTTTTATCTTTTTTGAGGTTTTTGGTGTAATGAACAGTGTTGTTTTTCAATAAATTGAGAAGGTAATTCGCCCTAGAACCGCTCTAAAAGTGAGTTATATCATTATGCCGAAAAGGCATAGTCTTGCTGTCTTTCGAATTAAGATGATTTCGTCCGGGAGTTTGTTTACACTAAACGAAATACATCTTTAAGCGCACTACCCAGTCCTATGACAGGGTGGGCTTTTTTTTGTCCAAAGACCCATTTGGGCTTGAGGTTATAAAATGGAAAAAGTTCCAATGACACTACGTGGCGAGCAAAAGCTACGTGCAGAACTCGATCGTCTACTTAAACTACGTCCTCAGATCTCAGAGGCAATTGCTGAAGCTCGTGAGCTAGGTGATTTAAAAGAGAATGCTGAATATCACGCCGCTCGTGAAGAGCAGGGCATTTGTGAAGCACAAATCCGTGACATTGAATACAAACTGTCAGTTGCTCAAGTTATTGACGTAACGAAGATGGAGAACACGGGTAAAGTTATTTTTGGTTCAACCGTAACCTTGATTGATATCGACACCGAAGAAGAAAAAACGTACCAAATCGTTGGTGATGACGAAGCCGATATCAAAGCAGGTCGCATTTCAGTGAGCTCACCTATTGCTCGTGGCCTGATTGGTAAGATGGAAGGCGATGAAGTTGCTATTCAAACTCCGGGTGGCGCGAAAGACTTCGAAATTGACCGAGTAGAATATATCTAAGTCGTCTGGAGTAGCATTACTACTCTGATAAAACGCAAAAAGGTCGCCTCAGGCGACCTTTTTTCTTCAGCAACGTAAGTAGAGTTACTTACGAGGGATTTCGATTTTACGCTCTTCAGACTGGCGGTATAGCACAAGCACTTTACCAATAGTCTGAACTTTTTCAGCGCCCGTCTCACGTACGATAGCGTCGATGATTAGCTGTTTTGTTTCACGATCTTCCGAAGCAACTTTTACTTTGATAAGTTCGTGATGGTTAAGAGCGATTTCAATTTCTGCTAGCACGGCTTCTGTAAGTCCATTTGCGCCCATTAGCACAACAGGTTTTAAACTGTGAGCTAGGCCTTTAAGGTGCTGCTTTTGTTTGGTGCTTAGGTTCATTACGCGGCCAATTTTCTTTAAAATAAGGGTTGAAAAAAGCTATTTTAACGCCATCTATTGCTGAAGACTATAATTTATTGAGTAATAGGTAGCGCCTATTAAAACAATAGCTCCAATTTGTGCCTTGTTGGGATTAAAATGAGTAAACAAAAACATTCGGCTAGTTCTGGTCGTTGGTTGAAAGAACACTTTGATGATAAATACGCGAATGAAGCCCGAAAAAAAGGCTACCGCTCACGTGCTTATTTCAAGATCGATGAGATTCAAACGAAAGATAAATTGTTAAAGCCTGGAATGACAGTCGTCGACTTGGGGGCTGCGCCGGGCGGATGGTCTCAATATGCTGCTAAGATAGTAGGGGACAGTGGTCAGATCATCGCGTGTGACTTGCTTCCTATGGACCCGATTGCTGGCGTTAGCTTTTTACAAGGCGACTTTCGTGATGATGCGGTATTGGAAGCTTTGCTAGAAAGGATCCAACCTTCCATGGTAGACGTAGTAATGTCTGATATGGCGCCTAACATCGCGGGAAACAATTCTGTTGATCAACCTCGCGCTATGTATTTAGTTGAATTAGCTTTAGATATGTGTCGACAAGTTCTAGCGCCTAATGGTAGCTTTGTCGTAAAGGTTTTCCAAGGGGAAGGCTTCGATCAGTATGTGAAAGAAGTCCGAGACATGTTTAAAGCCGTAAAAATTAGAAAACCAGACTCATCGCGAGCTCGCTCTCGAGAGGTCTTCGTCGTAGCCACTGGTTACAAAGGTTAACCATTTTGCTCTCTTGAGAGCGTGTTAACACTATAGCTACAGTTAATGAACTGTAGTACCCTACCTTTAATTACAATTAGTTATCGAGAGGCTTACACCTTGAGTGACATGGCAAAAAATTTAATTCTGTGGCTTGTTATCGCCGTCGTATTGATGTCGGTATTCCAGAGCTTTGGCCCTGGAGAAAGCAATGGCAGAACCGTGGATTACACCACGTTTGTACAGGAAGTTGGCCAAGGCCAGATTCAAGAAGCAACTTTTAAAGACGGTGAAATTAGCTTTGTTCGTCGTGGCGGCGGTGCCAAAATGGTCACTTACATGCCAGTGTATGACCAAAAGCTTCTAGATGACCTAATTAACCAAAACGTGAAAGTACAAGGCACGCCTCCAGAAGAGCAAAGCTTGCTGGGTACTATCTTCATCTCTTGGTTCCCAATGATCTTACTAATTGGTGTATGGATTTTCTTCATGCGTCAAATGCAAGGCGGCGGTGGTAAAGGCGCCATGTCTTTTGGTAAGAGCAAAGCTCGAATGATGAGCGAAGAACAAATCAAGACAACTTTTGCTGACGTTGCAGGTTGTGACGAAGCAAAAGAAGACGTGAAAGAGCTGGTGGACTACCTACGCGATCCAAGCCGCTTCCAAAAGCTGGGCGGTAAGATTCCAACGGGTGTTCTAATGGTTGGTCCTCCTGGTACGGGTAAAACGCTTCTAGCGAAAGCCATTGCCGGTGAGGCGAAAGTACCATTCTTTACTATCTCTGGTTCTGATTTCGTAGAAATGTTCGTTGGTGTTGGTGCATCTCGTGTGCGTGACATGTTTGAACAAGCAAAGAAAGCCGCACCTTGTATTATCTTTATCGATGAGATCGATGCGGTAGGTCGTCAACGTGGCGCAGGTGTTGGTGGTGGTCATGATGAACGTGAACAAACACTAAACCAAATGCTCGTTGAGATGGATGGTTTCGAAGGTAACGAAGGTATTATCGTTATCGCTGCGACTAACCGTCCGGATGTGCTGGACCCTGCGTTACTGCGTCCTGGTCGTTTTGACCGCCAAGTGGTAGTTGGTCTTCCAGATGTACGTGGCCGTGAACAGATCCTAAAAGTTCACATGCGTAAGGTCCCTCTAGCGGGTGATGTAGAGCCTTCTCTCATCGCACGTGGTACTCCAGGCTTCTCTGGTGCTGACCTAGCAAACTTAGTTAACGAAGCAGCCCTGTTTGCTGCGCGCGGTAACAAGCGCAACGTTTCTATGGTTGAGTTTGAACTGGCGAAAGACAAAATCATGATGGGTGCTGAGCGCCGTTCAATGGTGATGTCTGAGGAAGTGAAAGAGTCAACCGCATACCACGAAGCGGGTCACGCGATTGTTGGTCGCTTGGTTCCTGAACACGATCCAGTGTACAAAGTGTCTATCATTCCACGTGGTCGTGCGTTGGGTGTAACAATGTACCTTCCAGAGCAGGACCGCGTGAGTATGTCTCGCCAACACCTAGAATCAATGATTTCTAGCTTGTATGGTGGTCGTTTAGCAGAAGAACTTATCTACGGTGCTGACAAAGTATCAACCGGTGCTTCTAATGATATCGAGCGCGCAACAGATATTGCTCGTAAGATGGTTACTCAATGGGGTTTCTCTGAAAAGCTTGGCCCTCTGCTGTATGCAGAAGATGAAGGCGAAGTGTTCTTAGGACGTAGTGTAACTCAGACTAAACATGTGTCTGACGATACAGCGAAGTTGATTGATGACGAAGTTCGTCAGATCATTGACCGCAACTACGATCGTGCGAAGAAGATTCTTCAAGAGAACATGGATATCATGCATGCGATGAAAGATGCGCTGATGAAGTATGAAACCATTGATGCTCGCCAGATTGATGACTTAATGGAGCGCAAAGCTGAAATTCGTGAGCCTGCGGGCTGGAGTGATAACTCAGCAAGCAAACCAGAAGACAGCGACAAGCCTCAAGCAAAGCAAGAAGTTAAAGAAGAAGCAACGGAGACTGCGAAAGATGCAGAACAGCCTAGCTCTTCTGAAACCACTTCTAACGAAGCGCCTGAAAAGAAAGACTCTGAATAAAGAGTATCGATAATATTAAACCCCGAGTTATCTCGGGGTTTTTGTGTTTATGATGATGATTACAGCAAATAACAAATCTTTGGACCTTTCGCGTCCACATGTCATGGCCATTCTAAATGTGACACCGGATTCCTTTTCGGATGGCGGTAAATACAACTCAATTGAACTTGCTCTTGCTCAAGTTGATAAAATGATAAAGGCTGGTGTAAGTATTGTTGATGTTGGTGGTGAATCAACAAGACCTGGTGCACCGGATGTGTCTTTGGAAGAAGAGCTTAGGCGTGTTGTCCCAGTAATCAAAGCCATTCGTGAAAAGTATGATGTGTGGATTTCCGTTGACACCAGTAAAGCAGAAGTGATGCGTCAAGCAATTGATGCTGGGGCTGATTTGATCAATGACATCCGCTCGCTGCAAGAGCCTGGTGCTCTGGAAGTCGCAGCAGAAGCAAACCTTCCAATTTGTCTGATGCATATGAAAGGTCAACCTAGGACCATGCAAGTTGACCCTCATTATGATGATTTAATGGGGGACGTGTCGGCTTTTCTAGAAGAACGTATCGCGGCGTGTGAAGCTGCAGGGATTGATAAATCTCAACTGATTCTCGATCCTGGGTTTGGCTTTGGCAAAACAATCGAACACAATTATCATATGCTTGCTCATCTTGAAAAGTTTCATGAATTCGGCCTGCCTATTTTGGCTGGCATGTCTCGTAAATCCATGATCTTCAAACTGTTAGACAAGCCAGCGGCAGAGTGTACGAACGCAAGTGTTGTTTGTGCTACGATTGCCGCGATGAAAGGCGCGCAGATCATTCGCGTGCATGACTTTGAAGAGACAATCGAAGCAATGAAAGTTGTTGAGATGACGAAAAACAATATTTAAAAATAATAAAGGAAAGTTTATGTCGAATGAAAGACGTTACTTTGGTACTGACGGTGTGCGCGGTAAAGTAGGACAATACCCAATCACTCCAGACTTCGTACTTAAGCTTGGCTGGGCTGCTGGTCGTGTACTAGCGAAACAAGGCACAAAGAAAGTTATCATAGGTAAAGATACACGTATTTCAGGTTATATGCTTGAATCTGCACTAGAGGCAGGCCTTGCAGCTGCGGGACTTAAAGCAACATTTACTGGTCCCATGCCAACTCCAGCTGTGGCCTATTTAACTCAGACTTTCCGTGCCGAGGCTGGTATTGTGATTTCTGCATCACATAACCCATATTACGACAACGGCATTAAATTCTTTTCTTCTGAGGGTACTAAGCTACCTGACGATATTGAATTGGCGATTGAAGCAGAGTTAGATAAAGAAATTGAATGTGTGGAGTCTGCTGAGCTTGGTAAAGCAACCCGCCTAAATGATGCAGCTGGTCGTTACATCGAATTCTGTAAGAGTACTTTCCCATCTGAGTTGAGCCTTGCGAACTTTAAGATCGTAGTAGACTGTGCGCACGGTGCAACGTACCACATCGCTCCAAATGTCTTCAAAGAACTTGGGGCAGAAGTTATCGCTATGGGCGTAGAGCCTAACGGCATCAACATTAATGAAAAAGTGGGCGCAACAGACGTACGAGCTCTTCAACAGCGTGTTGTTGAAGAGCAAGCGCATCTTGGTCTCGCGTTTGATGGTGATGGTGACCGTATCATTATGGTCGATCACTTGGGTAACAAAGTTGATGGTGACCAAATTGCTTATATCATCGCTCGTGATGCACTTCGTCGTGGTGAGCTAAAGGGTGGTGTTGTTGGTACACTAATGACTAACTTGGGTATGGAAAATGGTTTAAAGCAGCTAGGCATTCCGTTTGTACGTGCTGCTGTTGGTGACCGTTATGTCATGGAGCAACTGCTAGAAAAAGGTTGGAAAATTGGTGCTGAAAACTCAGGCCATGTGATCTTATTAGATAAAGTCACAACCGGCGATGCGATTGTTGCTGCACTTCAAGTACTTGCTTCTGTAATTGGCAGCGATATGTCTTTATATGAACTATCGCAAGGAATGACACTATATCCTCAGGTTTTAGAAAATGTCCGTTTCTCAGGAGAAAGTAACCCTCTTGAAGCTACAGCTGTATTAAATGCTGTCGCTGAAGTAGAGGCGACACTTGGTGATAAAGGGCGTGTATTGCTGCGTAAGTCTGGCACTGAGCCTTTGATCCGCGTTATGGTGGAAGGAGAAGATGGTGAACTAGTTCAACACTCAGCATTGAAAATCGCTGAGGCTGTTAAAGCAAGTTGTTAATCATTGCGTTAAAGCATGTCTTGAATGAAAAGGGCGTCTTTTGCCCTTTTTTTGAGCGCTTAACGCATTGGCATTGATTTTTTACTAATTTTCCCTTGTCAGCGTTACTGGCTTTCGCTAGTATTGCTCCGCCTCCCGTTAGGAGGTCGCTAGCCTTGTTCATTATGATTTATTCTTTTGAACGGCGCTGGCTCAACAATTTGGAACATAGGTGGAAAAAATGTTTTCAGTTCTACTTGTGATTTACCTGTTGGCAGCGCTTGGTGTGATTGGCCTTGTGTTGATTCAACAAGGTAAAGGCGCAGATATGGGAGCCTCGTTCGGTGCTGGTGCTTCAAACACAGTGTTTGGTGCTGGCGGCTCAGGTAATTTCTTAACCCGAACAACTGCTATTTTAGCAACCGTATTCTTTATCGTTAGCTTGTTACTTGGTCGTATGTCTACGCACCAGACTGAATCACAATGGGTAGACCCAACGTTAGGTCAACCAGTTGTTGAACAAGTTAAGGATGCAGCGAGTGAAGTTCCTGCCCCTGCGGGTGATGAAATTCCTCAATAAGCTGTAAGGTTTTGATGCCGAGATGGTGAAATTGGTAGACACGCTAGCATGAGGTGCTAGTGCCTTAGGTGTGAGGGTTCGAGTCCCTCTCTCGGCACCATGTATTTACAAACTTGTAAATCACTTGTTTGCGAGTATAATGCTCAGCAAGTCGGACGCGGGGTGGAGCAGCTTGGTAGCTCGTCGGGCTCATAACCCGAAGGTCGTCGGTTCAAATCCGGCCCCCGCAACCAATCTCTTTCTTTAAAAGGAAATCGTAGATTGGCAAGTTTGCGTAGTGCTAACCACACTACGAGTTAAGAAAAGCAATTGTTGGCTATTCTTAACGTATCAGGGTCCAGCAGCATAAAACCCCGACTATCGGGGTTTTTTGTTATCTGAGCTTTTTGAAATAGCTCAGATACTGCTTGGTTTTTTGATTGGGCTCTGAGCCCTTTTTTTGTTTCTGGAGTGGTTAAATGACTGGTTTAGAAAGACAACTTACTGAAATGCTTGACGCGCCAGTAGCGGCATCAGGTTATGAGTTAGTTGGATTAGAATTCATTCGTGCAGGCGCGCACTCAACGTTACGTATCTACATTGACCATGAAAATGGTATTAACGTAGACGACTGTGCAGAAGTTAGCCACCAAGTTAGTGCAGTTTTAGACGTTGAAGATCCAATTTCTGTTGCTTACAGCCTAGAAGTGTCTTCTCCAGGTTTAGAAAGACCACTTTTTAAAGCAGCACATTACGAGCAATTTATTGGTCACGAGGTCAGCATCGTATTGAAAATGGCTGTAGCAAACCGTCGTAAGTGGAAAGGTATTATCCACGGTGTTGATGGCGAAACAGTGACAATTACTGTAGACGGTCAGCAAGAAGAGTTTGCTCTAAGTAACATTTCCAAAGCTAACCTGATCCCTAAATTTTAGTTCCCTAAAAAAGTTTAAGCTTAGAGGCTAAATACAATGAGTAAAGAAATTTTAGCGGTAGCAGAAGCGGTATCGAACGAAAAAGCGGTACCTCGTGAGCGTATCTTTGAGGCTCTTGAGATTGCTCTAGCAACTTCTACAAAGAAGAAATACGAAATCGAAATCGACGTACGTGTTGCCATTGACCGTAAAACCGGTGAGTTTGTAACTTACCGCCGTTGGTTAGTTGTTGATGACGTTGAGAACCCTACAAAAGAGATCTCACTAGAAGCAGCGCAATACGAAGATGACTCAATCGAGCTTGGCGACTACGTAGAAGACGAAATCGAATCAGTAACGTTTGACCGTATTACGACTCAAACTGCTAAGCAAGTTATCGTTCAAAAAGTTCGTGAAGCTGAGCGCGCACAAATCGTTGAACAGTTCATAGACAATGAAGGTGATCTAATCACTGGTGTCGTGAAAAAAGTAAACCGTGACACAATCGTGCTTGATCTTGGTAATAACGCTGAAGCGGTAATCCTGCGTGATGACCAACTTCCTCGTGAAAACTTCCGTCCAGGCGACCGCGTACGTGGCCTTCTTTACAAAGTCGCGCCTGAAGCACGTGGTTTCCAATTGTTCATCACTCGTTCTAAGCCAGAAATGTTGGCAGAACTGTTCCGTGTTGAAGTGCCTGAAATCGCAGAAGATATTATCGAGCTTAAAGGCGCAGCACGTGATCCTGGTTCTCGCGCTAAGATCGCTGTCAAAACAAATGACAAACGTATCGACCCTGTAGGTGCGTGTGTTGGTATGCGTGGTGCACGTGTACAAGCTGTTTCTGGCGAACTTGGTGGTGAGCGTATCGATATCGTTCTTTGGGATGATAACCCAGCTCAATTCGTTATCAACGCAATGGCGCCAGCTGATGTTGCTTCTATCATCGTTGATGAGGATGCACATTCAATGGACATCGCAGTTGAAGCTGACAACCTAGCGCAAGCTATTGGTCGTAACGGTCAAAACGTGCGTCTAGCATCTCAACTAACCGGTTGGGAACTGAATGTTATGACAGTTGCTGATCTTCAGAAGAAACACGCTGAAGAATCACAAGCATCTATTGAAAACTTCATGAAGTACCTAGATATTGAAGAAGACTTCGCTCAACTTCTTGTTGAAGAAGGTTTCTCAACGCTAGAAGAAATCGCATACGTGCCAGTTAACGAGCTACTAGAAATCGATGGTTTGAATGAAGAACTAATCGAAGAGCTTCGTGGACGTGCAAAAGATGCACTAACGACGATCGCACTAGCACAAGAAGAGTCTTTTGAAGGTCTAGAACCAGCTGAGGACCTACTTGCACTTGAAGGTCTTGAGCGTGAGATGGCATTTAAATTGGCAGCGAAAGGTGTAGCGACACTGGAAGATCTTGCTGACCAAGGTATTGACGATTTAGAAGGTATCGAAGGCCTGACCGAAGAACGTGCAGGTGAGCTAATTATGGCCGCACGTAACATCTGTTGGTTCGGCGAAGAAGCATAATTTTCGGCAAGGAGGAAGCGGCATGACACAATTAACAGTTAAAGCACTGAGTGATGAGATTGGTACGCCAGTCGACCGCTTGATTGAACAACTTGCTGACGCTGGCATTAAAAAGGCGAGCTCTGACAATGTTACTGATGAAGAGAAGCAGAAGCTTCTCTCTCATTTAAAGAAAGAACACGGTGATAAATCAGGTGATTCAGAGCCGACTCGCCTTACGCTTCAGCGTAAAACTCGTAGTACACTTAGTGTGAACGCGGGTGGTGGTAAGAGTAAGAATGTTCAGGTTGAGGTGCGCAAAAAACGTACATACGTGAAGCGCAGCACAATTGAAGATGAAGCGAAACGTGAAGCTGAAGAAGCAGCACAACGTGAAGCAGAAGAAGCAGCAAAACGTGCAGCAGAAGAAGCTGCAAAACGTGAAGCTGAAGAAGCTGCAAAACGTGAAGCTGAAGAAGCTGCAAAACGTGAAGCGGAAGAAAAAGCGAAACGTGAAGCTGAAGAAAAAGCGAAGCGAGACGTAGATACGAATGCACAACGTAATGCTGAAGAAAAAGCAAAGCGTGATGCTGAAGAGAAAATTAAGCAAGAAGCAGCGCGAAAAGAGGCCGACGAGCTTAAACGTCGTCAGGAAGAAGAAGCTAAGCGTAAGGCTGAAGAGGAAAGTCAGCGCAAGCTTGAAGAAGCTCGCGAATTGGCTGAAAAGAATAAAGAGCGTTGGTCTGCTGCAGAAGAGAAAAAGGGTGATATGGAAGATACAGATTACCATGTAACGACTTCACAATACGCACGTGAAGCCGAAGATGAAGCAGATCGCAAAGTAGAAGGCGGTCGTCGTAAGAAGAAAAAAGCAGCTTCGGGTAAAGACGACCAAGCTCGCGGTGGCCGTAACAACCAACGTGGCGGTAGAGGTCGTAAGGGCAAACTTGCTAAGCCGACTTCAATGCAGCACGGGTTTGATAAGTCAGCAACGGTTGCTAAGCAAGACGTTGTAATTGGCGAAACGATCGTTCTATCAGAACTTGCTAACAAGATGTCGGTTAAAGCGACAGAAGTTATCAAAGTAATGATGAAGATGGGCGCTATGGCGACTATCAACCAAGTGATCGACCAAGAAACAGCACAACTTGTTGCTGAAGAAATGGGCCATAAAGTAGTTCTTCGTAAAGAGAACGAACTGGAAGAAGCGGTACTATCTGACCGTGACACTAACGCGGAAGCAGTTCCACGTGCTCCAGTTGTTACTATCATGGGTCACGTTGACCACGGTAAAACGTCAACACTTGACTACATCCGTCGCACACACGTTGCTTCTGGCGAAGCGGGTGGTATTACTCAGCACATTGGTGCGTACCACGTTGAAACAGACAACGGCATGATCACGTTCCTTGATACTCCTGGACACGCAGCGTTTACTGCAATGCGTGCTCGTGGTGCTCAAGCAACAGATATCGTTGTTCTTGTAGTTGCAGCAGACGATGGCGTAATGCCACAAACAGTAGAAGCGATTCAGCACGCGAAAGCGGCAGGCGTTCCTCTAATTGTTGCTGTGAACAAGATCGATAAAGAAGACGCGAACCCAGATAACGTTAAGAACGAGCTTGCTCAATACGACGTTATTCCTGAAGAGTGGGGCGGTGAGAACATGTTCGTTCACATCTCTGCTAAACAGGGTACAAACATCGATGGTCTTCTAGAAGCAATCCTTCTTCAGTCTGAAGTTCTTGAACTTACAGCTGTAGCTGAAGGCATGGCATCTGGTGTTGTTGTTGAATCTCGCCTAGATAAAGGTCGTGGTCCAGTTGCAACAGTACTTGTTCAATCAGGTACACTAAACAAAGGCGACATCGTTCTTTGTGGTCAAGAATACGGCCGTGTTCGTGCAATGCGTGATGAGCTAGGTAAAGAAATTACTTCGGCTGGCCCATCTATCCCTGTAGAGATCCTAGGTCTTTCAGGTGTACCATCTTCAGGTGATGAAGCAACAGTAGTTCGTGACGAGCGTAAAGCGCGTGAAGTAGCTAACTACCGTGCTGGTAAGTTCCGTGAAGTGAAACTTGCTCGTCAGCAGAAATCTAAACTAGAGAACATGTTCTCTAACATGACTGCTGGTGAAGTTGCTGAACTTAACGTTGTACTTAAAGCAGACGTTCAAGGTTCTGTAGAAGCAATCGCAGACTCACTAGTTAAGCTATCTACTGACGAAGTTAAAGTGAACATCGTTGGTTCTGGTGTAGGTGGTATTACGGAAACTGACGTAGTACTAGCGGAAGCTTCAAACGCAATCATCCTTGGCTTTAACGTTCGTGCAGATGCTTCTGCTCGCCGTGCTGTTGAAGCCGCAGCTGTTGACTTACGTTACTACTCAATCATTTACCAATTGATTGATGAAGTGAAACAAGCAATGGGCGGTATGCTTGCTCCAGAATTCAAGCAAGAGATCATTGGTCTTGCTGAAGTTCGTGACGTGTTTAAGTCACCGAAACTGGGCGCTATCGCTGGTTGTATGGTTACAGAAGGTGTGATCAAGCGTAACAACCCAATCCGTGTACTACGTGATAACGTTGTTATTTACGAAGGTGAACTAGAGTCACTACGTCGTTTCAAAGATGACGTTCAAGAAGTTAAGAATGGCTACGAATGTGGTATCGGCGTTAAGAACTACAATGATGTTCGCGTTGGTGACCAAATCGAAGTCTTCGAAATCGTTGAAATTAAACGTACTCTAGACTAATTGACTAAAATTACTAATATTGTCTTTGAAAGATAAGTAGTAATTGGTTGTTGAATACACCATGGGGGGCTGGCTTTGACCAACCCCCCATTCTTTCTATATAAGAGTAAAGATATGTCAAAAGAATTTAGCCGCACGCAGCGCGTTGCACAGCAGCTGCAAAAAGAACTAGCGATGATCCTTCAACGTGAAGTTCGTGACTCTCGCCTTGGCATGGTGACGATCTCAGACGTAGAAGTCTCTCGTGACCTAGCTTACGCAAAAGTATTTGTGACCTTCCTGTGTGTGGGTGAGCAAACACCAGAATCATGTCTAGCAGCGCTACGTGAGCACGAAGTGCACATTCGCATGATGTTAGGTAAGCGTATTCGTCTACGTTTAACGCCAGAAATCCGCTTCCACTATGACAATACGCTTGTTGAAGGTATGCGTATGTCTAACCTAGTGTCTGAAGTCGTTAGTTCAGACAAACAAAAGCAAAAAGATTCTGGTCGTGAGGACGAAGAATAATGGCTCGTCGTCGTAAAGGTCGTCCAATTAATGGCGTTATACTGTTGGACAAACCAACAGGTATCTCTTCCAATGATGCACTGCAAAAAGTAAAGCGAATCTACTTTGCCGAGAAAGCAGGCCACACTGGAGCCTTGGACCCATTAGCGACAGGCATGCTGCCAATTTGCTTGGGTGAAGCGACAAAATTTTCTCAGTTTCTTCTTGATTCTGATAAACGCTACCGCGTGATCGCAAAGCTGGGTGAACGTACCAATACGTCTGACTCGGATGGTGAAGTTGTAGAGACGCGTCCAGTCGATGTTACGTTAGACAAGCTAGAAGCGTGCATCGATCAGTTCCGTGGTGAATCTGATCAAGTGCCTTCCATGTTCTCTGCGTTGAAGTATCAAGGTAAACCCTTGTATGAATACGCTCGTAAAGGCATCGAAGTTCCGCGTGAATCTCGTAAGATCACGGTATATGAGATTGTTCTTCACCGTTTTGAAGGCGATGAAGTAGAGATGGAAGTGCACTGCTCTAAAGGTACCTATATTCGTACTATCGTTGATGATCTGGGCGAAATGTTAGGTTGTGGTGCGCACGTAACTATGCTTCGTCGTACTGGTGTTGCTAAATACCCTTACGAGAATATGGTAACACTTGAGCAACTAAATGAGTTGCTAGAGCAAGCTCACCGCGAGGAACGAGCGCCTCGAGAACTACTGGACCCACTGCTTTTGCCAATGGATACAGCGGTAGAAGACTTACCAGAAGTCAACTTGGTGCCTGAACTGGCGAATATGGTCCAACATGGGCAGCCCGTTCAAGTATTTGGTGCTCCGACTGAGGGCTCACTTCGCCTTACTATGGGTGAAGAACGCTTGTTTATTGGCGTTGGCGAAATGAACGAAGATGGCAAAATCGCTCCTAAGCGATTGGTCGTGTTCCGAGATGACGTTGCATCCAAGTAAATGATTGAAAATACCGACCTGAGTGTCGGTATTTTTATATTGCACGAGATAGGAAATTTCCCTATAATCCGCGCTTCGCGTAGCGGCTGAATCAGAGATTGGCTGCTACAACTTTAAACCTACTCTTATTAGGAGAGAATTATGTCTCTGAATGCAGAAACTAAAGCAGCAATCGTTGCAGAATACGCACAAGGCGAAGGCGACACTGGTTCACCAGAAGTTCAAGTAGCTCTACTTACAGCTTCTATCAACCACCTACAAGGTCACTTCAAAGCGCACAAAGGCGATCACCACAGCCGTCGTGGTCTTCTACGCATGGTTTCTCGTCGTCGTAAGCTTCTAGATTACCTAAAAGGTAAAAACCTAGCTCGCTACCAAGACCTAATCAAACGTCTAGGCCTACGTCGCTAATCAGCGACTGCATAGCAGTTTGTCTAAAAAGGGGCTTTATGCCCCTTTTTTGTTGCCTAAATTTAGCCAAATTAGACTTATGCCGTTATAATACTGGCGGCTAAACCTTGTAAGAGGTTTTCTCAAAAGCTCATAGCATTACAGTCAACCACGTCGACCAAAAGGTCGCGACTATTCAAAAGGAATTTCCGAGTTTCTTTTTACTAGTCGCGATTCGTAATGCCTTGAGTGTCAATTAACACATCTAAGATTTCTTTAAGCACTAAAGGAAGATTAGAAACAAGGAATAACAATGTTCGAAAAACCAGTTGTTAAAACGTTCCAGTACGGTAACCACACAGTTACTTTAGAAACTGGCGTTATTGCACGTCAAGCTACAGCAGCAGTTATGGTCACAATGGATGATACGTCTGTATTCGTATCTGTTGTAGGTAAAAAAGAAGCCGTTGCAGGTCAAGACTTCTTCCCACTAACGGTTAACTACCAAGAGCGTACTTACGCTGCGGGTAAAATCCCAGGCGGCTTCTTCAAACGTGAAGGTCGTCCTTCTGAAGGCGAAACGCTAACAGCTCGTCTAATCGACCGTCCAATCCGTCCGCTATTCCCAGACGCGTTTAAAAACGAAGTTCAGGTTATCGCGACAGTAATGTCTGTAAACCCAGATGTTCAGCCAGATATCGTTACAATGATCGGTACTTCTGCTGCTCTTGCTATCTCTGGCATTCCATTCAACGGCCCTATCGGTGCGGCGCGTGTTGGTCATATCGATGGTCAGCTTGTACTTAACCCTAGCCAAACTGAACTAGAAACTTCTAAGCTTGACCTTGTTGTTGCAGGTACAGAGTCAGCAGTACTGATGGTTGAGTCAGAAGCGGACAACCTAACTGAAGAAGAAATGCTAGCGGCGGTTGTTTATGGTCATGACCAACAACAAGTTGCTATTCAAGCTATCAACGAATTCAAAGCAGAAGTTGCAACTCCTGCTTGGGATTGGGTTGCTCCTGAAGAGAACACAGCGCTTAAAAATAAGATTGCTGATCTAGCAGAAGCTAAACTTGTTGAAGCTTACCAAATTACTGAGAAAATGGCTCGTTACGACCGCATCCATGAGATCGCTGCGGAAGTAAATGAAGTTCTTCTTGCTGAAGATCCTGAAGCAGACACAAAAGAAATCCACACTATCTTCCATGATCTAGAGAAGACAGTAGTACGTAGCCGTATTATTGCAGGTAACCCTCGTATCGATGGCCGTGAAAAAGACATGGTTCGTGCACTAGATGTACGTACTGGTGTTCTTCCTCGTACTCACGGTAGCGCGCTATTCACTCGTGGTGAAACTCAGGCGATCGTTACTGCAACGCTAGGTACTCAGCGTGATGCTCAAATCATCGATGAGCTAACTGGTGAGCGTAAAGATCACTTCCTACTGCACTACAACTTCCCTCCATACTGTGTAGGTGAAACTGGTTTTGTAGGTTCTCCTAAGCGTCGTGAAATCGGCCACGGTAAACTGGCGAAGCGTGGTATTGCTGCAGTAATGCCTTCTGTTGATGAGTTCCCATACACAGTACGTGTTGTATCGGAAATCACTGAATCTAACGGTTCATCTTCAATGGCTTCAGTATGTGGTACTTCTCTTGCACTTATGGACGCAGGTGTGCCAATCAAAGCATCTGTTGCTGGTATCGCAATGGGTCTTGTTAAAGAAGGTGACGATTTCGTTGTACTTTCTGACATCCTTGGCGATGAAGACCACCTAGGTGACATGGACTTTAAAGTAGCAGGTACTAACACTGGTATCACTGCACTTCAAATGGACATCAAGATCGAAGGCATCACTAAAGAAATCATGCAAATTGCGCTTAACCAAGCTCAAGGCGCACGTAAGCACATCCTATCTGTAATGGATGAAGCAATCTCTGGTGCTCGTGAAGACATCTCTGAATTTGCTCCGCGTATTCACACGATGAAGATCAGCGCTGAGAAGATCAAAGACGTTATCGGTAAAGGTGGTGCAGTTATCCGTGCTCTAACTGAAGAGACTGGTACAACTATCGAAATCGAAGACGACGGTACTATCAAGATTGCGGCAACTGAAGGCACTGCTGCGAAAGAAGCTATCCGCCGTATCGAAGAGATCACTGCTGAAGTTGAAGTGGGCCGTATCTACACAGGTAAAGTTGCACGTCTAGCAGACTTCGGTGCATTCGTAACGGTTCTTCCAGGCAAAGATGGTCTTGTACACATTTCTCAAATCGCAGAAAAACGCGTAGAGAAAGTGTCTGACTACCTAGCTGAAGGTCAAGAAGTTCAAGTTAAAGTTCTTGAAATCGACCGCCAAGGCCGTGTACGTCTAAGCATGAAAGAAGCGGTAGAAAAGCCAGCTGAAGAAGCTGCTGCTGAAGCACCAGCTGCTAAAGACGAGTAAGACAAAATGAGACTTTCAGCCTTTTATTAGATTAAGGGCCTGAAAGCATGTTATAAAAGGGGAGCATTTTCGCTCCCCTTTTTTGGTTTGTTTCGATGTATTAACCTCAAACGAGGTTATCGCCTATATTGCATTAAGAGAAATAAATCTTGAGCGGTCCAAACAGGAGTATCAATTAGTGAAATGGTTTCAAACCGCAATTTTATGTGTTGCTATCGCGCTGACCGGTTGTGCAAATACTTCTCAACAATCAGCACAAAAGTGGTTATATCCACCGATGGCGGTGCCACTTCAGCCTAGTGTTCAACAAGAAGTACAAATCGCGCGTCTCTCGCAGTTGCTACAACGTCCCGACCTTAGTGATGAAGTGCGCGCTAAAATGCATTATGAGCGCGGTAGCTACTACGACAGCGTTGGTTTACGTGATCTTGCCCGTTTGGACTTTAACCAGTCTTTGCAGTTGAATCCTGCTCAGCCGGACATCTTCAATCTTTTGGGAGTATACTTTACCCAAGTAGGAGAGTTTGATGCGGCATATGAAGCGTTTGACTCGACCATAGAGTTGGCTCCTGATAATACCTATGCTGAGCGCAACCGTGCGATTGCACTGTATTATGGTGGCAGAATCGATCTCGCTTTAGAAGATATGACCAAGCATTATCAAGAAATGCCAACGGATCCTTTTCGTTCATTATGGCTGTACATCATCGAAGCTGAGCAAAATCCAGAGCAAGCAAAAGCCAATCTTCAACAGCGTTATTTACGAGATCGTAGTGAAGAGTGGGGATGGGTTCTTGTTGCCATCATGCTACGAGACGTCTCGGACGAAGACGCGCTTAAAGCAATTATGGATGGAACGAGAGAGAACTATCGCCTAGCTGAACGATTGACGGAAACGTATTTCTACCTTGGAAAGCGTAATCAGCTTGAAGGTGATATCGCAAGTGCCATCTCACTTTATAAGCTCGCGATTTCGTTCAACGTTTACGATTATGTTGAGCATCGCTATTCTTTCTTGGAGTTGGCGCAAATTTACGATCAATTACAGCAAGATAGATTGGCCAAGTTAAAGGCTGCCAAGAAGCTGGAAATTGAATGATTTAGAGCCGCTCGATGAGAGCGGCTTTTTTTATGATTGAACTTGATGAGTGACTCATTTAAAATAGTTAGTCTTGCTAACTAAGTGGTGGTGGCTTTTATGGCATTAGAAGAAAGCTTGATTGATTTAGAGCGTTTTTGCGCCAAAGCTTGGCGTGTCTATGCCAAAGAAGATCCATTATCACATCTAAGCTTTAATGAGTTCGATTATTTACGTGTGATTCAGGTTTACCCTGAGGGTGTGCGAATAACCGATCTTGCAGAAGAGCTGCAAGTGACTAAGCCTTCCGCATCGACAATGGTTGTGCGTTTGGAAAAAAAGGGTTTGGTGAAACGCATCGCATGTAATGAGGATGCTCGTGCTAAGCGTGTGTTGCTTACGGAAGAAGTCGCAGAAAAAATGTCTTTGGAGCAGGTAGTGTACAAAGATATCTCTGACCAAATGATGCAACAATTAAATCAGCAAGAAGCTGAACAGTTACAAGCTTTATTGAATAAAGCATTGAGTAATAAGTCATTTTAAACTAAAGCAAAGGCCTCAGCTGTATGGTTTAGTTTTTGTTGTTTCATCTTTCTTTTATTTAATTTAACCATTTAGTTAGTCTTGCTAATTAAATGGTTAGCTTTGCTAACTACTGGTGATAGTCATGCAAAACTCAATTTATAGACAGTTTTGGAAATATACGATTCCAACCGTCGCAGCAATGCTCGTAAACGGTTTGTATCAAATAGTTGATGGCATTTTTATTGGCCGTTATGTTGGCGCTGACGGATTAGCTGGGATCAATGTTGCGTGGCCTATTATCGGTTCGATCCTCGGTATAGGAATGATGATTGGGGTGGGGACTGGCGCGCTGACTTCGATCAAGCAAGGAGAGAACGATCATGAAGGCGCTAAGCGAATCCTAACGACCGGATTGACGTTGTTAGCGGCATTGATGCCGGTCGTTGCTACAATATTGTTCTTGTTTTCGGATGAATTTATTCGCTGGCAAGGTGCGGAAGGGCGAGTGTTTGAACTTGCGCTGCAATATTTGCATATTCTGATTGTCGCGTGCGTATTCACGTTGGGTTCTATCGCAGTTCCGTTTCTGTTACGCAATGACGACAGCCCGAACTTAGCAACGATTTTGATGGTCATCGGTGCCGTTATTAACATCGTATTAGACTACGTATTTATTGCTTGGTTGGAGTGGGAGTTAACCGGAGCCGCTATTGCCACTGCACTTGCACAATTAGTGGTCACTGTGCTCGGTATTGGTTACTTCTTTACTTCAAAAGCAACATTACGCCTTCGTATCCGCGACTTCAAAGTTCAGGTTGATGCTGCACCAAAGATTATCATGATAGGTACATCAAGTTTCTTTATGTACGCCTACGGCTCTGTGATGGTGGCACTGCACAACGCGTTATTTGCTCAATACGGAAGTGCAATGTTGATCGGAGCGTACGCCATTTTGGGGTACATCGTGACGGTTTACTATCTGATAGCCGAAGGAATTGCGAATGGTATGCAGCCTTTAGTGAGCTTCAACCACGGTGCACGTAATCAGGAGAACATCAGAAAGTTATTAAAGGTCGCGATGGGGACATCTGTGCTTGGTGGGGTGGCGTTCGTTGTTTTGATGAACCTTTTCCCGTACGAACTGGTTGCGGTGTTTAATAATGCTGACCAACAGTTGATTGATAGCACTGTGATCGGGATTCGTTTACACATGTTTGCGTTGTTCTTAGATGGTTTTTTAGTTGTGGCGGCCGCGTACTATCAATCAGTAAACAAAGGCAGCAAAGCTATGTTTGTAACACTAGGCAACATGCTGGTCCAGTTGCCATTCTTATTCATTATGCCGAAACTTTTCGGCGTGACAGGCATTTGGTTAGCTTTCCCATTGTCTAACATTGCATTGAGTTTGGTCGTGATCAGTATGTTGTGGCGAGATGTGAAAAAGCTGCTTAATGAAACTTCGGCTGAGCCAACAGTGCAAGCCTGTTAACAATGGCTGATAGAGAAAAGCGAGGTTGGGCCTCGCTTTTCTTTTTTGGGGAGCTAAATGTTTTTTACTTCTAAGCCAGCTAGCTGATGCCAATAGCCATTGCATTGGCGGCTTTCAAGTTTTTCAGGGTTGTCGCCGTGCTCGTTTGAGCGAAAATGCTCTAACTCAGAAAGTGTACTCACACCGAGAGGGCTTAATCGGACCACATCAACCAGGCCTTGCATACTTGGTAAGTCATTGATCAGGTTATAACAATACCCTGATTGCGTTTGAATGCCGTTAAGGTTAAAGACTTCTTGTCCTTCTTGGCTGCTGACCTGGATACCCGTAGGGTATTTGATACAGCAGGTTTCGCAATCGTCTTTCGCTAGGTTTTCAGCTCGGGCTGTGAAACAGCGAGCGGAATACGCTAAAGGCAAATAACCGTGGCTAAATACCTCAACTTCAAACTTGTTACGAATACCAAGCTCGTGACACTGAATTAAAGTATCGTTTAACCATTCGCGAGATAGCTCGACAGGCATGCACCAACGCATCATACCTTGCTTTAAAAATAAGTTGAGCGTGTGTGCGTTATAAGTATTGATTGCAGGGCCAACGACGAAAGGCACTTTATGCTCTGATGCCAATTGAACAGCAGATACGTCATTTGCTTCAATCGCGAAGTCACCGTTGTCGATGTACTTCTTCATTATGTTTACTTCACTCGGAGCTTCTAGTAGTGCCATTGTTGATAGCACCACTTGCTTGCCAGATGCAGACAGCTCTTTTGCGATTTCAAGCCAATGCGAAGGCTTCATTTCTCGACGTTTTGAACATACGGTTTCCCCAAGATAGATGATGTCCGCGGAGCTTGATTTCGCTTGTTCATAAAACGCTTCGATGTCTTGTTTTGGCCAGAAGTACAACAGCGGGCCAAGCGCGTATTTCATTGAATTATCCATCTTAACCTCTACTGCCATTTGCGGTGATAAGCACCAAGTGTGGTCTGCGTACCTTCAGACACGTTTGCCAATGCGGCATCCCAAGCCGCTTCGACTTGATAAGCTTCTGGGTTTGCTTGGTAACGGTCAATCGCGGCTCGCCATGTTCGAGTGACTTGTTCTACGTAAGCAGGGCTACGTTGGCGACCTTCAATTTTTACAGACGCCACATTTGCAGCAAATAGTTCTGGCAGCATAGAGAGGGTGTTCAAACTGGTTGGTTCTTCCAGTGCGTGGTAGCGTTTTTTCTCGCCTTCGATTTCTGCTTCGAAACGACCTTTACACAAGGTAGGGTAGCCCGCATTTTCACCGGCGCTGTAGCGATCGATCAAAATGTCGTTAAGGCGGGATTCCAGACCATTTTCTGTTTCTTGCCAGCGAACGTACTTAGCTGGAGAGCATGCTCCCACAGTGTTTGGAGACTCGCCTGTCATGTAAGACGATAGGTAGCAGCGACCTTCAGACATGATGCAAAGGCTACCAAAAGCAAAGACTTCTAACTCGACATCGCTAGTGATGTTGCGTGAAAGCTGTTTGACCTGATGAATCGATAAAACGCGAGGTAGCACTACCCGTTTTACGTTGAAGTTTTGTTTGTAAAAATCAATGGCTGCGACATTAGTCGCTGATGCTTGCACTGAAAGGTGTAGTTCCAGATCGGGATATTTGCGAGCCGCGTACTCCAGCACTGCAATGTCTGCAACAATCAGCGCGTCTACACCCAGTGCCGCTGCATTGTCTACTGCGTTCGTCCAGCGCTCGAAGCCATTGGGATGAGCGAAGGTATTCAACGCGACATGAATTTTTTTATTGCGGTCATGAACGTATTGCACCGCTTTTTCTAACTTTTTGCCGTTAAAGTTGAGGCCAGCAAAGTGACGGGCGTTGGTATCATCTTTGAAACCAATGTAGACGGCATCGGCACCGCAATCAATCGCAGTTTTTAACGCAGGCAGGTTACCCGCGGGACACAAGAGTTCCATATGCTCACAATCATTGAGAATAAAAAGGTGTCCGCATTTTATGAAGAATTATGAATAGCGAAATTGACCTAAGTTAGGTTTAGCTCAATAAAGTCGATATTTACCCCTTGCGAGTAAGGGTATCGGGTCGGGGTTAGTTCTTGTGACGACGATTCTGTACAAACAGCTCTTCAATTTCATGTTTTGGCTGCGGGCGATAAAAATGGAATCCTTGAATCGCATTACATTGAAGGTTAGAGAGCAAAGTAGCTTGCTGGTGGGTTTCCACCCCCTCGGCAACGACAGTTAAGTCGAGCGACTTACCCAGATTAATGATGTTTTCAATCACAGTGACTTGTTTCGGTAGTGTGTCGATATCATTAATAAAAGCGCGGTCGATTTTTAGCTCGTCAATAGGGAAACGCGCTAAGTAGGAAAGAGAAGAGTAGCCGGTACCAAAGTCATCGATAGAGAGAGCGAAGCCAAGCTTTTTAATCGCATTCAACATTTGCAGTGTATGTTCGCTATCACTCATCACGGCACTTTCGGTTAGCTCGAAGGTAATGCAGCTTGGATCAAGCTCGGTAGTGCGAAGCAACTTTTCCATAAAGTCGATCAGCTGTGGGTTGCCAAATTGCTCGGGAGAGAGGTTGATGGCGACACGGCCTGGCAGTATGCCTTGTTGCTTCCAACGTTTTACCGTATTGAAAACATCACGCATCACGACACGTCCAAGGTGTTCGATTAACCCAGCGCGCTCGGCGACAGGAATGAATGAGCCAGGACTAATGTACCCTTCGACTGGATGCTTCCAACGAACGAGCGCTTCTGCGCCGTTGATACTGAAGTCTCGCGCGTTAACCTTAGGTTGATACCACACTTCCAAACCGTTCTGCTGCAATGCTTTTTGCAGTTCGATTTCAAGCCACAAACGCATACGCGCTTCTTTGTTCATTTGATCGTTAAATTTGATCAGACGATTTCTACCACGATCTTTGGCTTCATACATCGCAGTATCGGCATTTTGTAGTAGGATTCGTGCATCTTGTCCGTCTTCAGGGTATCGAACGCTACCAATTGAACAGGCAAGGCGTTTGCTGAAGTGGTGCAAGTCGAAAGGTTGGTTGATCAACGAGATAATGCGATCGGACAAAATTTCAGCCATGCGGGTATTTTCTGGCTCCGGCAGAATGACGCCAAACTCATCGCCACCCAAATGACCAATAATCGCTTGGTTTGGTAGTAACCGTTTAAGACGGGCCGATACCTCTTGAATCACTTTATCGCCAATATGGTGACCAAGTGAGTCATTAATGTTTTTGAAGTTATCGATATCCAAATAGAACACCAGAAGCGGTGTTTGCTTTTTGATCAGCTGTTCCAAACGTTTGGTGAAGCCAAAGCGGTTGTAGAGTTTGGTGAGCGAGTCAATGTGTATGTCTTCATTCGATGCAGAAGACAGGTTTTTGGGCGCATCATCAGCATCTTGGATTAGGATAATTTGAGATTCGCTACCTAATATCGCCGTGGAATCCGCGTGTAGCTGAACTTTCCGTTCAAAGCCGCATCTTGCACTGGTTAAGCAGACAAAAGGTTTGTCAGAAATTAATGTACTCAATCGATGACTAAATACCTTTTTACTGTTTTCATCGATGAATAAACGACTTAGCTCTTCGCCCAACAATTCATGAGGAGAGTTAAGTCCGAGAAGGCGCGCTGATGCGGGGTTCGCAGAGATGACAATATCATCTTCGATAAGCAGTAAGCCGTCTGGTAGCAGTTGTGTTAACTTCGCAAACTTACTTTCGGACTCTTCTAAGGAGCGAACGAGTATCTGCTTTTCTGAAGTATCGACAGCGTGAAAAACAACAAAGCGAATGTCGTTACCTTCAAAAACTGGCGAAAGACTAAAGTGAAGACTGGTTTCAAGGTCGGTTTCATCGAGCGTGATTTCGGCTTCGACATGTGCCCCTTTGAACGCGCGCTGATAGTATGGTGCAAGCTTCTTATAAAACTGTTCACCCAGCACTTGGCAATCGTTTAAGCCGACGATTTCCTCATGACTTAAACCTGCGATATCGCAGTAACGGTCACTTACCATTCGATAATTGTGTTTTTTATCAAGAATGGCAAAGAAGAAAGGGCTATTTGAGGTTAGCGTGGCAAACCAATGTTTTAATTGCTGGGAAGGCATTAGGGTATTACCGATCTCCAATGAGCCAGATTATTCGTCCGTGTATAAAAAGCGACACCCTGATAAGCCTGCGGCGGTCTACCACCAAGCTAAAGTGTTACCTGCCATTAAAGGGCTCGCGGTTTTAGCTGTGCAGTCGACAATCACATGGATACGCTCAGATAACTATAACTTTGAAAATACGGTTGTAAAAGTGTTTATCCACCTGTTCGCATCAATAATACACGTAAGTTCAAAAAAAGAAGCGTTAGTGAGCAATAAACCACCAATCTAAAATAAGCACTTTATTGATACATAACAGTAATCTCATCGCCACGATTGCTTAATATAAGCAACCTAATGACAAAGTAACGGATAATGAACGTGTTAAACAAGATTCGCAGTCAACTAGTAAAGAACGCAGCTAATATTTTGCGTTCTCCAGTCCAGTTATTACCACAGCCAATTCAGCAAAAAGCATTGCTGGAAGGGCTAAAAATGGTGTTTAAAGAAGCCTTGGAAGATGGTGACTTTGAGTTCCTTGAAGACAAGTGGTTAAAAGTTGCGATTAAAGACTTGAACTTAGCATGGTACATCAGCTATCAAGACGAAAAATTGGTGGTAGCTGAAAAACCAGTTCAGGAAGATGTGAGTTTTAGTGGTAATCTAAACGACCTAGTACTGATTGCTGGTCGTAAAGAAGACCCTGACACACTGTTCTTCCAACGTCGCCTTTCAATTGAAGGTGATACTGAGCTTGGCTTAGAAGTGAAAAACTTAATGGACAGTGTCGACTTAGAGCAGTTACCGAAAGCAATGCAAGTCGCTTTGAATCAATTGGCTGATTTTGTTCAGAAAGGAGTTCAAGCGCCTGCACAACCAACCGGAGTAGCGAATGCTTATTCGAACTGAAGCCCCAGCGGACATTCTTACCATTGACCGCTTATTGAAACACGCCTTCCCGACGGAAGCTGAAGCTGAGCTTGTGATGCGTTTGCGCGAAAACAGCAAATTCACGCTTTCCTTAGTCGCGTGTACAGATGAGGGAGAGGTGATAGGCCATGCTTTATTTAGCCCTGTGACCTTAAATGGTGAAGATTTGTCATGGCAAGGGCTAGCGCCATTAGCTGTTCATGAAGATTACCGTCGCCAAGGCATCGCTGCAGAGTTGATCAAAGAAGGTTTTGATTCACTGCGTGATTTTGGCTACCCAGTGTGTGTGGTGTTGGGCGATCCTGATTATTACGCGCTCCAGGGTTTTCAATCATGCGACGAGATGGGCTTTGAATGTGCTTGGGATGTCCCTAAAGGTGCATTTCGAGTCGCAGAGTTGGTCGAAGGTCAATGTGCTGGACGCTCCGGACGCATAGACTATGCGCCAGAGTTCTCTGAACTGTAAATGAAAGAAGCCCACGATTAAGTGGGCTTCTTTCTTATTCACTGAAAACTGAGATAGGGAGGTTAGGATGACTGGTTACTTTTCTTTTTGCCCCAGACCTCTATTTTCGCTTTTTTACTTACCCCTAGCAGGCTGAGTTTTGTGCTTCCCCAGCTACTGTAAGTCATTTCAATCTGTTTTAGCTTGGCTTCTTTTGTACCTGGAAGGCTCCAGGCACGAGTCGACAATCCGCTTGTTAGTACGCCCATAGAGGAAAGCTTTTTCTCACTACCATCTGTCATGACGACTTTTAACCATTAATGTCTACCGTTCCTTGCACACATTTTAGTTTTATTTTACTGAAGCTTCGGTTTCGGAATAGGCTATTTGGTGTCACGGTATCTGTTTCTGTATGAAAGTTAACGGTTTTCGTTGCAATCAGCTCCCACTCATCGCTGTTATTAGCAAAAACACTCATGCTGGTGGCGGCTACCAGTGTGCAAAGTAGTAGCGTATTTAAGAATTTCATAATGTACCTCATATGTCATACCTAATGTGTGGCCGTTGGCAAAACGCTATGTTCAGGAATATCCAAATCATCTCATTGTGTTCAGGTGTTCCTTGAAGTCCTTTAGGTATAATCGCGATAATTTGATAGGATTGCCCTCGTTCAAATAGGTGACGGAAAATGTCAATTAACGAGAAACAGTATTTACGTGAAATGGGGATCAGCACATGGGAGCTGGTACACCCTGAAAGACTGGAAGGCTATCAATCGCCATTATTGGATTTGCAAAGTTCATGTAAACTCCTATTGGTATCGCCAATATGTCCAGAAAACGAGACGGCATTGATGTTTGAGCGCGTATTAAAAAGCATTAAGCTCACGCTTGATGATGCGCTACA
This sequence comes from Vibrio sp. Vb2880, assembly GCF_033337975.1. Lineage (NCBI taxonomy): Bacteria > Pseudomonadati > Pseudomonadota > Gammaproteobacteria > Vibrionales > Vibrionaceae > Vibrio > Vibrio sp. Vb2880. The sequence continues at coordinate 112,962 of NZ_JAWORT010000008.1, read as the reverse complement.
CCTAGAGCCTGAGCGCTTATCCATGCTGGGTGAACATCAGCTAGAGTGGGTGTGGTTTGCAGGCTGTGAGGCTGATAAAAGCATCAAGGCAAAGCACCTGACCTCGCCACTATTACAAGATATTGATGGTAATAACGAACAGCGCCGCGCATTGTGGCAACAAATCTGTTCGTACTCTTAACGGAGCTAATGCGTGACAATTGAAATTACGCCGATGCGTGCAGAGCACCTCGACCAAGTTTGGCAAATCGAGCAGCAAGCACATTCTCACCCTTGGGCTGAATCTTTGGTTCGTGACTTATCCAGTCGCGGTGCTTGCCACCATGTGATGCTGGAAGGCTCTCAAGTGGTTGGTTACTTCTATGGACAGAATATTGTTGGAGAAGTGACACTATTAAATATTGCAGTAGCGCCTTCTCAACAGGGCAGAGGGCTAGGGCAAAAATTGCTGGACGCGTTTATTGAATACTGTGAACAAGCCAAAGCAGAGAGTGCTTGGTTAGAAGTGCGTGAAAGTAATCACCCAGCTATCCATATTTATGAGCAAGCAGGTTTTAATGAAGTGGACCGTCGTTACAACTATTACCCAGCTAAATCGGGAAATGGTAAGGAAGACGCCATTATCATGAGTTACTTATTTTTGAGTTAGTTTTAGGCTGTTACTAATTACCTCATCAACACTTATGCTTTAAATGCGTATCCGGATTCGAGGCTTTTGAATATGTAATAATAATTTTTTGAATTTTTACATCTCTTTGTGTGGAGCTGGCTTTCCCTTGTTAGTTGCAGGTAAAGGCTGGTGAGCCGAGTAAATTCAGTTCATGTCTTTCCAGTTTGCTAGCACAGCGATAATAAGCGAGAATACCGCACAATATCGAATAGTAGATATGCTTGCCTATTTTGTGAGCATGAAAGTAATTTAGAAGATTAACTAATGTCAAATCCCCTTTTTTTAGGCGAAGTGTCTAAGCGCAGAACGTTCGCTATTATTTCTCACCCGGATGCGGGTAAAACCACCATTACTGAAAAAGTCCTTTTATTCGGAAACGCGATCCAAAAAGCAGGTACGGTTAAAGGTCGTGGTAACGCACAGCACGCAAAATCAGACTGGATGGAAATGGAAAAAGAACGTGGTATCTCGGTAACCACTTCTGTAATGCAGTTCCCTTACAATGACTGTCTGGTAAACCTACTTGATACGCCTGGACACGAAGACTTCTCGGAAGATACATACCGTACGTTAACGGCAGTAGACTCGTGTTTGATGGTTATCGATGCGGCGAAAGGTGTCGAGGATCGAACACGTAAGCTGATGGAAGTAACGCGTCTGCGTGACACGCCAATCGTAACCTTCATGAACAAACTTGACCGTGACGTTCGTGATCCAATGGAAGTATTGGACGAGGTAGAAAACGAGTTGGGCATGATGTGTGCGCCAATTACATGGCCAATCGGCTGTGGTAAAGAATTTAAAGGTGTGTACCACATTCACCGTGATGAAACGATTTTATACGAATCAGGTCACGGTCATGAGATTCAAGAAGTTCGAATCATCAAAGGTCTCGATAACCCAGAGCTTGATGAAAAAGTTGGTGCAGGCCTTGCGGAAAGTGTTCGAGAAGAGCTTGAACTTGTGATGGGCGCTTGCCCTGAGTTTGATTTGGAAATGTTCCTAACCGGTGATCTTACGCCAGTTTACTTCGGTACTGCATTAGGTAACTTTGGTGTGGATCATATGCTAGACGGTCTAACTGAATGGGCTCCAGCGCCGAAAACTCGTCAAGCGGTTGAACGTGAAGTCGAAGCGACTGAAGAGAAGTTCTCTGGTTTCGTATTTAAGATCCAAGCGAACATGGACCCAAAACACCGCGACCGTATCGCATTCATGCGTATTGTATCGGGCACTTACACGCAAGGTATGAAGATGAACCACGTTCGTCTTGGCAAGCAAGTGAGTATCTCTGATGCAGTAACCTTTATGGCTGGTGACCGTGCACGTGCAGAACACGCTTACGCCGGTGACATCATTGGTCTACATAACCACGGCACTATTCAGATTGGTGATACCTTTACGCAAGGTGAATCACTGAAGTTCTCTGGTATTCCGAACTTCGCTCCGGAATTATTCCGTCGTATTCGCCTGAAAGATCCACTAAAGCAGAAGCAGCTTCTCAAAGGTTTGGTTCAGCTATCAGAAGAAGGTGCGGTACAGGTATTCCGTCCTCTACAGAACAACGATCTGATCGTTGGTGCCGTTGGTGTACTTCAGTTTGATGTTGTTGTGGCTCGTTTGAAGTCTGAGTATAACGTTGAAGCGATTTATGAAGGCATTAACGTTGCAACTGCGCGTTGGGTTGAGTGTGGTGATGCGAAGAAACTGGATGAGTTCCAACGCAAGAATCAAGCGAACTTAGCATTGGATGGTGGTGATAACCTAACGTATATCGCTCCAACAATGGTTAACTTAAACTTAGCGAAAGAGCGTTTTCCTGACGTTGATTTCCGTGCGACACGTGAGCACTAATTTGCGCGGTTAGGGTAAGCCGTAACGCAAACTAGATTTTAAAACGCCCTTGGCTATAAACTTAGCCAAGGGCGTTTTTATATAAGGATAAGATATGAATTGGTTTAAACGTGGGCTAAAGCGTTACGACAACTGGTGTAAAGAGATGGGGTTAACTCCCGATCAGAAACGCAGTTGTGTCCCATATCGAAAAGACCCTGCCCATCAAACTGAAGAGAAGAGTGAAGCCCAACCATCCTCTGATTTTCTGCCCGCAGATACAGATAAAAAGCGTCAAGATGAAGCTCTTTGATACGCACTGCCACTTTGATTTTGATGTGTTTCAAGATGACTTTGCGCATCAACTTGAGCTTGCTCAAACGCAAGGCGTCGCAAGAATTTTGATTCCTTCCGTCGGTCCGCAAAACTGGGCTCGTATTCAAACTTTGGCAGAGCAACATGCCAATTTGTATTATGCGCTCGGCTTTCATCCGTATTTTCTTGAAGATAACGTTGAGCAGCACCTTACAGAGCTAGAAGGCTATCTAAATCAAAAAGGACCACAGTGCGTAGCAATAGGAGAGTGTGGTTTAGATTTTGCCATTGATGTTTATCCACAGTTGCAAGAAAAGATACTTGAAGTTCAATTTGAGCTGGCTAGACGCTTCGAACTCCCAGTTATTTTACATAGCCGAAAAGCGCACAATCGCCTCATTCAAATGGTGAAATCGGCGAATCTCCCTAGAGGTGGTGTGCTACACGCTTTTTCTGGGAGTTATCAGCAAGCCATGGAGTGGGTCAAATTAGGTTTTTTTATCGGTGTAGGAGGAACGATTACCTACCCAAGAGCCAAGAAAACACGCGACGCAATTCAAAAATTACCACTCGAAAACCTAGTAATCGAAACAGACGCACCAGATATGCCTATACTTGGATATCAAGGGGAGTCAAATCACCCAGCCAAACTCATTCACGTCTTTAATGAGCTTGTAGAGTTGCATAACGGCCGAAAGCAATCGATTGCCTCTCAACTGTGGAAAAATAGCAATTTTGCTTTCTCGATATGTGAATAAAATCTAAAGATGTGGTTTGAAATCGAAAACGTTTTCCTGCTTATTGTGAATTAACTCACAAAGCTGGTTGAATCAATCATGAATCTTATAGGAAAGTGTGAGGCTGGCATTACTTTAATTGATTCTGCATGAGTATAATTGCCCCCGCTTTATAGCTCCATTTTGTAACACGCCAATAAATAACTTATAAGGAAGTCATAAACTATGAGCCTGTTTATGAGCCTAATCGGTATGGTAGTGCTTCTTGCGATTGCAGTGGCATTTTCTAACAACCGAAAAGCTATCAACTTTAGAACTGTGGGTGGCGCATTCGCTATCCAATTCGCATTAGGTGCATTTGTTCTGTATGTACCTTGGGGCCGTGATCTACTAAACGGTTTCTCTTCAGGTGTTTCTAACGTTATCAACTACGGTAACGATGGTTCATCATTCCTGTTCGGTGGTCTTGTTTCTGACAAGATGTTCGAAGTATTCGGCGGCGGCGGTTTCATCTTCGCATTCCGTGTTCTTCCTACACTGATCTTCTTCTCTGCACTGATTTCAGTTCTTTACTACATTGGCGTTATGCAATGGGTTATCAAGATTCTTGGTGGCGCACTACAAAAAGCGCTAGGCACTTCTCGTGCGGAATCAATGTCAGCTGCAGCTAACATTTTCGTAGGTCAAACTGAGGCACCTCTAGTTGTTCGCCCATTCGTTCCAAAAATGACTCAATCAGAGCTATTCGCGGTAATGTGTGGTGGTCTAGCTTCTGTTGCTGGTGGTGTACTAGCTGGTTACGCATCTATGGGTGTTCCACTAGAGTACCTAGTTGCGGCATCATTCATGGCGGCACCAGGTGGTCTACTGTTCGCTAAAATCCTTCACCCTGAGACTGACCAGCCTCACGAAAGTATCGAAGAAGCGATGGACGGCGGTGACGACAAACCAGTTAACGTAATCGACGCAGCTGCGGGCGGTGCGGCTTCTGGTCTACAACTTGCGCTTAACGTAGGTGCAATGCTAATCGCATTCGTTGGTCTAATCGCGCTAATCAACGGTATGCTAGGTGGCATCGGTGGTTGGTTCGGCATGCCAGAACTAACACTAGAGCTAATTCTAGGTTACGCGTTCTCTCCACTAGCATTCCTAATCGGTGTTCCATGGGCAGAAGCTGTAACAGCTGGTTCATTCATCGGTCAGAAAATCGTAGTGAACGAATTCGTTGCTTACTTGAACTTCACACCATACCTAGGTGAAAACGCTCAAGTAATCGCGGCAACTGGTGAAGTAATGTCTGAGAAGACAACAGCTATCATCTCATTCGCACTATGTGGTTTCGCGAACCTTTCTTCTATCGCGATTCTACTTGGTGGTCTAGGTAGCCTTGCACCAAACCGTCGTAGTGACATCGCTCGCATGGGTGTTAAAGCAGTTCTTGCAGGTACGTTGTCTAACCTTATGGCAGCGACAATTGCAGGCTTCTGCTTAAGCCTTGCAGCACTATAATTAGAATCGGTTCTTAATATATAGACGCCGTTTTACATCATGCCCTGTAGCAAGAGATTGCTGCGGGGCATTTTTCGTTTTTCGGGCTCCAAAATTTCATCGGGTGTTTGCCTTAGTCGAGGTATTACGCAGTCAATGGAATAGGGGCTAGGAAATTTTGAGATACAAACCGTTTGCGCTCTATTTGGTGCTACAGTTTTGCGGTGAAACTCTATAATGTATTAATCACAGGATAGTGGTTAAGCTTGATTCTTAATCACGTAATGAATATTACATAATCGATGGGCAAATGAATTGCCCTGCAATATCAGATCTAATAGGCGTTTTGCTTTGTGATGTGATATTAAAGACACCGCAATCATAGATTGTTGTGCCATAGGCCAAACTGGTACTGTGCGGTGACAAGGATAGCAATTGGCATATGATAAATTTTCGCTGTATATGCCGAGTCTTCAGGGAACCAAGTCCGTTCATTAATAGACTGTTTAGCCATTTACTCACATTGTCTCGACTTGTTGATTATAGTTAAAGACGTGATGTAAGGCTGAGTAGTGAATTTTTTGAATATTGTTCGGAGATAGAAATGAGCGATTTAAAAGCAGCAGCGCTACGTGCACTTAAACTTATGGACCTAACTACGTTGAATGACGATGACACTGATGCAAAAGTGATCTCACTATGTCATGACGCGAAAACAGCAGTAGGCAACACAGCTGCAATTTGTATTTACCCTCGCTTTATTCCTATTGCTAAGAAGACACTTCGTGAGCAAGGTACGCCAGAGGTTCGTATTGCAACAGTAACGAACTTCCCACATGGTAACGACGACATTGAAATCGCAGTTGCTGAAACAAAAGCGGCGGTTGCTTACGGTGCAGACGAAGTTGACGTAGTTTTTCCTTACCGCGCGCTAATGGCGGGTGATGAGAAAGTAGGCTTCGAACTAGTTAAGCAATGTAAAGAAGCTTGTGGTGACATTCTTCTTAAAGTGATCATCGAAACAGGTGAACTAAAAGAAGAAGCACTAATCAAGAAAGCATCTCAAATCTGTATTGAAGCAGGTGCTGACTTCATTAAAACTTCAACTGGTAAAGTGCCAGTAAACGCAACACCAGAATACGCTCGCATGATGCTTGAAGTTATTCGCGACATGGGTGTTGCAGAAACTGTTGGTTTCAAACCAGCAGGTGGTGTGCGCACTGCTGAAGACGCAGCTGCATACCTAGCAATGGCTGACGAAATCCTAGGTGACAACTGGGTTGATGCTCGTCACTACCGTTTTGGTGCGTCTAGCCTGCTAACCAACCTACTAAATACATTAGAAGTATCGGACGACGTCGCTGATCCAACAGCGTACTAATTCCAATAATACGTCTGAACGGTAGCACCTAAACGGGTGCTACCAAACCTCTTCTATCCTACTACAACCATGGCTCAAAAGAGCTTGGGAGGCACTAATGTATTTACCACAAGAAATCATTCGTAAAAAACGTGACGGCGAAGTCCTAACCGCCGATGAAATCAACTTCTTTATTCAAGGCGTAGCGAACAACACGGTATCTGAAGGTCAGATTGCGGCGTTTGCTATGACGATTTTCTTTAATGAAATGACCATGGATGAGCGCATCGCCTTAACGTGTGCAATGCGTGATTCGGGCATGGTTATCGACTGGAGCCACATGAATTTCGGTGGTCCAATTGTCGACAAACACTCAACCGGTGGTGTGGGTGACGTAACTTCTTTAATGCTTGGCCCAATGGTGGCAGCGTGTGGCGGTTTCGTACCTATGATCTCTGGCCGCGGTCTTGGTCATACAGGCGGTACGCTGGATAAACTTGAATCTATCCCTGGTTACAACATTACGCCGAGCAACGATGTTTTTGGTCAAGTAACCAAAGACGCTGGTGTGGCGATCATCGGTCAAACTGGTGACCTTGCTCCTGCGGATAAGCGTGTTTACGCGACTCGTGATATTACCGCAACGGTAGACAATATCTCCCTGATTACGGCGTCGATCCTTTCTAAGAAACTGGCGGCGGGTCTGGAATCGCTAGTGATGGACGTAAAAGTGGGTTCAGGTGCATTTATGCCAACTTACGAAGCGTCTGAAGAGCTAGCAAAATCAATCGTTGCGGTAGCAAACGGTGCTGGCACTAAGACTACGGCAATTCTTACGGACATGAACCAAGTATTGGCGTCTTCAGCGGGTAACGCAGTAGAAGTTCGTGAAGCGGTTCGTTTCTTAACAGGTGAATACCGTAACCCTCGTCTACTTGAAGTGACCATGGCTTCATGTGCTGAAATGTTAGTACTTGGCAAGCTTGCTGAGAACACAGAAGACGCACGCGCAAAACTGATGGAAGTGCTGGATAACGGCAAAGCGGCTGAGTGCTTCGGCAAGATGGTTGCCGGCTTAGGCGGCCCTGCGGACTTCGTAGAAAACTACGACAACTACCTAGAAAAAGCAGCAATCATCAAGCCAGTTTACGCAACCGAAACGGGCATTGTCTCTGCAATGGATACACGTGCTATCGGCATGGCTGTGGTTGCTATGGGTGGTGGTCGTCGTGTTGCTACTGATGAAATCGACTACGCAGTTGGTTTCGACGAGTTCATCCGCCTAGGTGAGGTCGCAGACAGTGATAAACCTCTTGCGGTCATCCACGCTCGCACTGAAGAGCAATGGGAAGAAGCAGCAAAAGCACTGCGCAGTGCAATCAAAGTAGGTGGTGAATACACACCAACTCCAGAGGTTTACCGCCAAATTCGTGCAGAAGATATCTAATAGAACAAGTAATTACACAAGGCCTACTCAACCATAATAAAAAGCCGAGTGGGCCTAAGGAACGAGCAATGAAAAGAGCATTTATTTTAGTACTAGACTCATTCGGTATCGGTGCAACTGCCGATGCTAAAGAATTTGGTGATGTAGGTTCAGACACACTAGGTCACATCGCTGACCAATGTGAAAAAGGCTTAGCAGATAACGACAATCGCCAAGGTGCACTTCGCCTTCCAAATCTATCGAAACTTGGTTTGGCAATGGCGCATAAAGAATCGACAGGTCGCTTCGCACCTGGACTAGACGCAGACGCTGAAATCATTGGTGCATACGGTCATGCAGCAGAGCTTTCTTCAGGTAAAGACACGCCGTCTGGTCACTGGGAAATCGCAGGTGTTCCTGTTCTGTTTGACTGGGGTTACTTCACTGACAAAGCAAACAGCTTCCCGAAAGAATTGACTGACCGCATTCTTGAGCGTGCAGGTCTTGACGGTTTCCTAGGTAACTGTCACGCGTCTGGTACTCAAGTTCTTGACGATCTTGGTGAAGAGCACATGAAGACTGGCAAACCAATCTTCTACACCTCTGCGGACTCTGTATTCCAAATCGCATGTCACGAAGAGACTTTCGGTCTAGACCGTCTACTAGAGCTTTGCCAAATCGCACGTGAAGAGCTAGAAGATTACAACATTGGTCGTGTTATCGCGCGTCCATTTGTTGGTGCTGGTAAAGGTCAATTTGAGCGTACCGGTAACCGTCGTGACCTTTCTGTTGAGCCACCATCAGCAACGGTTCTACAGAAACTTGTTGAAGAGAAGCAAGGCAACGTGGTTTCTATTGGTAAGATTGCTGATATCTACGCAAACTGCGGCATCACTAAGAAAGTGAAAGCGACAGGTATCCCTGCATTGTTCGAAGCAACGCTAGAGCAAATCAAAGAAGCGGGCGACAACACGATCGTATTCACTAACTTTGTAGACTTCGACTCAGCTTACGGTCACCGTCGTGACGTAGCGGGTTACGCAGCGGCACTTGAGTACTTCGATGGTCGTATCAACGAAGTGCTAGAGATTATGGAAGAAGACGATGTGCTTATCCTAACGGCAGACCACGGCTGTGACCCAACATGGCCAGGCACTGACCATACTCGTGAGCACATCCCAGTATTGGTTTATGGTCAAAAAGTACCAGCTGGTTCTCTTGGCCGCCGCGAAACATTCGCAGATATCGGTCAAACATTGGCAAGTTACTTCGGTACTTCTCCAATGGATTACGGTAAGAACTTCCTATAATTAGTTAGGTTTTTGAAAACTAGGAGCTTGATTGCTCCTAGTTTTATGTTTGCAGTATGTAAATGCTGCTTGTCGGAAATGAGAATACTCTGGCTTATATCGCCTTAAGCGCGGAGCGCTAGAGAAAGGTTAAGGAAAAGAAAATGGCAACTCCACATATCAATGCTGAAATGGGTGCATTTGCAGACGTCGTACTGATGCCTGGTGATCCACTACGTGCAAAATACATCGCAGAGACTTTCCTTGAAGATGTCGTTCAAGTGTGTGACGTTCGTAATATGTTTGGTTACACAGGCACATACAAAGGCCGTAAGATCTCGGTAATGGGCCACGGTATGGGTATCCCATCATGCTCGATTTACGCGACTGAACTAATCAAAGACTTCGGCGTGAAGAAAATCATCCGTGTTGGCAGCTGTGGCGCAGTGAATGAAGACATCAAAGTGCGTGATGTTGTGATCGGCATGGGTGCATGTACTGACTCTAAAGTGAACCGTATCCGCTTTAAAGGTCATGACTTCGCGGCAATCGCAGACTACAACATGGTTCGTGCGGCAGAAGACGCTGCAAAAGCTCGCGGTATTGACGTTAAAGTTGGTAACCTATTCTCAGCAGAGCTTTTCTACACGCCAGATCCAGAAATGTTCGATGTAATGGACAAGTACGGCATTGTTGGTGTTGAAATGGAAGCGGCTGGTATTTACGGTGTTGCGGCAGAATACGGTGCAAAAGCTCTGACAATCTGTACGGTTTCTGATCATATCAAGACTGGCGAACAGACTACATCTGACGAGCGTCAAACGACATTCAACGACATGATGCTAATCGCACTAGATTCAGTATTGCTTGGTGACGAAGAGTAAGCGACGAAGAGTCATTCTATTTTTCGCTCTCAAGAGCTAAAAAAACAGCCCGCACATTGCGGGCTGTTTTTATATGAGTTGTTAGCGCTACCTAGTTACTTGGTTAGCAGCAGGTTTGGCGCTTTTTTACGACGTATCGGTTGTCGACGTAAAATCAAGATGAACAACATACCACAGACAAAGCTCATTAAGACCATCATGTACATATAACGATCGCTCTTGCGATAGTGGTGGTCAGAAATAGCCGTCACCCGGCCCGTCTCAAAGGTCACGCGAACAAAACCGATAAGCGCACCATCTGCAAAAACTGGTTCAACCAACTGCTGGCGACCAATGGAAGCTGTTGCCAAAGGCGTATCTAGGCCAAGAACTTCGCGTACCGATAATGCCTCTTCACTAGACGCTAAACGTACACCCTGTGCATCGTAGATTGTTGCATCAAACACTAAACGGTCTTGTGCTAGTTGGTTTGTTAGCTGAAGTAATCGTTCTTGATCTTTAGTTAAAATCATCTCACTGGCAGAAAGAGACGCTTGTGAAATCAAAACTTTGGTGAGTGTTTCAAGCTGTTGTGCTTGAATTTTCTCATTACCCTTACTGATCACAACACTGTTTTTTATTGTGATAAACAACATCACACACAGTAGGATTAGTGCCAGAATTCTTAGGGCATTCCTTACTGAGAACAAAGATTCACTCATGCTCTTTACTCATCCATTTAAAATAAAACAAAGACTTGCCTTTTTAGTTTGTTGAGGTAACGTTTTAGCAAAGTCATAAGGGATTATATACATGGACGCGTCAAAAAGCTTGCCTATCAGAAAACATACGACACTTTTAAAACGATTACCCGAGACTCGATTTGCCTCCCAATTAGATAAAGCAAAAGCAAACTGGATCGTATTTGCTGAGTACCTTTCGCCAAGTCACTTCGAAGACATTGATTTCTTCACCGGCTTTTACAACCCGATACTAGAAACGTGGAAAGTTGGCCAATATGAAGTAGCCCTGATGGCCGGAGAGTTGACTCCTCAACATGAAACGATCTTACAAAGTCTCAACCTAGATTACGCCTCGCTTAATGAAGTGCCCGATCTATCAACCCAAGGGTTGATTGTATTTGATATGGATTCAACGGCGATCCAGATAGAGTGTATTGATGAAATCGCGAAACTGGCAGGAGTAGGGGATGAGGTAGCGGAAGTCACTGAACGTGCCATGCAAGGTGAGCTGGATTTTGAGCAAAGTTTACGTCAGCGAGTTGGTAAGCTCAAAGGTGCCGATGAATCAATTCTTGAACAAGTTCGTTCCCAGTTACCATTCATGCCGGACTTTGAAGCGCTAATTGCGACGTTGAAAGCCTTGGGCTGGAAAACAGCGATTGCTTCCGGTGGTTTTACTTACTTCTCTGATTACATCAAAGATAAAGTCGACCTAGATTTTGCTCGCTCCAATCAATTAGAAATTATTGACGGCAAACTCACGGGTAACGTACTTGGTGATGTGGTAACGGCGCAGATGAAGTCAGACATTCTAGTGGAATTGGCGGATGAATATGAAATTGAGCAGCACAACACGGTTGCTGTCGGTGATGGCGCTAATGATCTTGTGATGATGTCGGTGGCAGGATTAGGGATTGCGTATCACGCAAAACCAAAAGTGGAAGCTCAAGCGCAATCTGCGATTCGCTTTGCTGGGTTGGGCGGTGTGCTCTGTATTTTATCTGGCGCATTGGTGAAGCAGCAAAAGGTCAGCTGGAAAGCTAAACCTTAACCACCCATTCAAAAACACCGCCAGAAAGGCGGTGTTTTTTTTCAATTTGGTATGACTTTGAATTTACTCGGTTAACTCCAATCTAATTACAACCTCTTCAGTAATGTCTTCAAATTCACTGTAACCAACGAGCGCCGTCAACTCTTTTTCTAACTTGCTTGCTTGATGTACACCAAATTGGGTTAAGTCACTTAAATCTTGTTGCAGTAATGATGTCATCGGATCGAAAATTGGCGCAGTAGAAAGGCGAAGCACGTAAAAGTCACCCATCATTCGCGCTTTCTTTATAAATTGAATCCGCTCTTTTACGCTGTTGAACTCTTGATGAAGCTTTGACTCAATACCTGTAATTTTATTGCCTACTTTTGCGGCGCTTATGTAGATATCCTGATGTCTGGCTTGAGCACCTTCTACACGTTTTATTGGCTCTGCGATTAATGTGCTTGTCCGGCCTTTAAAGATAGGTTCAAGTGACAACAGTTGGTCATGCCCAAGACGGGCAAAAAGCTCAATGTGTTTAGGTAGCGGCAAGTTCACCCCGATAACGGGGGTTTTTATTGAAGATGACGTACTCTTACTGATAAAAATGGGCGTGCTCAGCGTACGCGAGAGCAACATGCAGTGCAGCCTTTCAAGTAGAGCATTACTTGGTAGCGTCTCTTTTTGCGGGATTAGCTTGTCTTGATTGTGCTCGATAATACTGTTGAAAAAAGCGATTACCTTCATGGTTTGGCTGCTTTCATCAATAACTAGCTGCACGCTACAACCATCTGGGCTTACACGAATTACTCGATATGGCACCGACATTAACGGCAATTTTTTATCGTAGAGTTGTAATTCTCGAAAGTTGATTCTTACCTCTTGCCCAGAACGTAACATCGTGGGCTCACTTAGCCTAATTCCGAGTCCTCGTTTGGAAAGGTCAACAGTACAGCCGCCTGTTTTAGTTTGTCCTGAGTACAACTCTAAAGGTGTTTTAAAACGATAACGAGGCTCTTTACGACGAGACTTTGCATCAAAATAAATGCCCTTTGGATTGCCGATAACTCTTCTCGGATGACGAAACGCGTTTAACGTATTAGCGGGTAAGCGCGGCTTTTCAGTTAGCAGGTAATCCTGCCCTGATTTTTCGTCAGCAATTTCTTGCAAAATACCAATATGAGTCAGTGATTGAGACGTTTCTGCCAACTCTGGAGAGAATGCTGCTAGGTCTTCCTGTTCTTGCTCTGATAGTTCAAAGATTGAAATTCTAAAGGCGCGCCAACTCTCTCGTTTGCCACCTAAATGCCAAAATAGCTGGCGCTGTTCGCGAGTTGCTTCTGGGCGAAACATCGAATAGAAATAGGTTCGATTCTCGTGCTCGTGAGTAAATGAATAAAGGACATTGGTTGTTCCTTTAACACCAGGCTTAATGAGTGACGCGATGCGTTGCTCGTTGAATAAGGAACCAAACATTTGCTGGTTTCTCTCATCGTGCCAGTATTGCCAAAGCTTTTGATTGTTTGGCGTTAACATTGCTAATTTTAGGTCACTACCATCAAAGAATAGAGGCAAGCTGCTGGTGTGCTTTAGTGCGATGTGCTCATAACCGCGAGTTCGAGCTCGAATAATCTTGTCTTGATTGTCGTGACGAGCCCTTTTAGCAGCACTGTTGAGCGCTTCATCTATCACTTTGGTGACGACATTGGTATCAGTTAAGCGTATGGTTCTGAGGTATCGAACTGAGTCATTTTCGTAACAGTCATCAACCGCGAGTATGCGGTATGCAAGCGGTTTCTCTATACCTGCAACGTTAGATTTGCTGGCAAATTCAGTAAACGTGACCTGAATAATTTCCCCAAGGTTATATTTAAATGCGCTAGGGACTTTGAACTTTGCGCCAGAGCTAGATAAATCAATGCTTAATCCATGAAGAAGCTGTCCTTTAGAACGGCAAATTTCAACTTGAGATTGGACTTTCAAGCGTTTTTCTTGGCGCTTTAAATCGTAGCCTAGGTGAACGGGTTCTGCTAAGAACGGGCTTTTAGGATCCGTTAACGATTGCGTTTTTTGCTGAGTAAGGCGCTTGCTCATTACGCGAAAGTTATTTCGCGTGTTGACCAATGCTTCCCACATTCCTTCCGTGTAGCAGCCAAACTTTTTGATGTTTTTATGGTAAGCGTTGAAAGCAACATCATCCAACCAATGTGGAATACCATCCAAAATATACTCGCGACATTCGCCTTGAACGCGACCTCGCAAATCAATGCTTTTTTTGCATGGAGCCATTAAGCGGTTAAGTTCCATTTTAACCAAAATTTTGGCCGAAGGCGGCTCTTCCTCGGTCAGTTGGCCAAGGACAAAGTCAAAGTCATTCGTACCGTAAACGGGAATGAGTCGTTCTGCGAGCGAGAGAATTTCAGATTGCTGCATTATTTCTGTTAGAGTATGTCGTTACTTTAAATTGTATCGGCTAAGCGAAGTAATACTTAAGTATATCAATAGTTCATTTCAGTTCAGGTCTGACTTGGCTGTGCTTAGTCACATTTGTAGAAAAAATTGAGGCATCATGGCGAAAGCAAAACGAGCGTATGTTTGTAATGATTGTGGCGCGGACTTTCCCCGTTGGCAGGGGCAGTGTAACGCATGTGGTGCATGGAATACGATAACAGAAGTACGTATCGCTGCATCGCCAACCGTTGCTCGCAATGAACGCTTAAGCGGCTACGCTGGTTCCGCAACAGAAGCTACGGTTCAAACGCTATCCGAAATTGATCTGCAAGAAGTACCTCGCTTCACCAGTGGGTTTAAAGAGCTTGACCGTGTGTTGGGTGGTGGGGTTGTGCCAGGTGCCGCAATTTTGATTGGTGGTAACCCTGGTGCAGGTAAATCAACACTTCTGTTGCAAACCATGTGTAGTTTATCTGCGCAAATGCCAACGCTTTACGTAACCGGTGAAGAGTCGTTACAGCAGGTGGCAATGCGTGCTTCCCGATTGGGCTTGCCGAAAGATCATTTAAAAATGCTATCGGAAACGAACGTCGACAAAATTTGCCAAATCGCCGAAAAAGAGCAGCCTCGTATAATGGTAATAGACTCGATTCAGGTGATGCACGTTTCTGATGTTCAATCGTCGCCTGGCAGTGTTGCTCAGGTACGTGAATCTGCGACGGCTCTGACACGATACGCAAAACAGAATAATGTTGCGGTATTTATTGTTGGTCACGTAACAAAAGATGGTACCCTTGCGGGCCCCAAAGTTCTTGAACACATTATCGACTGTTCGGTACTACTCGATGGTGGAACGGATAGCCGATTCCGCACTTTGCGTAGTCATAAAAACCGTTTTGGCGCTGTGAATGAGCTTGGTGTCTTTGCAATGACAGGCCAAGGATTGAAAGAAGTGAGTAACCCATCAGCGATCTTCCTTTCTCGTGGTGAAGAAGAAACATCAGGCTCTTCCGTCATGGTTGTTTGGGAAGGCACGCGCCCTCTACTAGTAGAGATTCAAGCGCTGGTGGATTACTCGCAGTTAGCCAACCCTCGTCGTGTTGCGGTCGGCTTGGAGCAGAACCGCCTATCACTTTTGCTCGCTGTATTGCATAAGCATGGTGGCTTACAAATGGCAGACCAAGATGTCTTTGTTAATGTGGTTGGCGGTGTTAAGGTGACGGAGACGAGCGCTGATCTTGCTTTAGTTATGGCGCTTTTATCGAGTTTTCGTGACCGTCCACTCCCTAAAGATGTGGTGATTTTTGGTGAGGTAGGGCTTGCGGGCGAAATCCGTCCTGTGCCAAGTGGGCAAGAGCGTTTGAATGAAGCGTTCAAACATGGTTTCAAGAAAGCCATCGTGCCAGCAGCCAACATGCCGAAAGGTGGCATCCCTGGCATGCAAATTCACGGCGTTAAGAAATTGTCGGAAGCTATAGAGGCTTTTGACGAGCTGTAATGCTCATAAGAATGGTATTTGTGCAATCACAAACTGTTCTATCCGTCCTCAATAAAATGCGAATAAAGTACATAAATTGCTGTGTTTGACTATGCTTTGGGGACGGAAATTTCACGTTAAAATTTTTTTTCTTCCATCCGCACGCAAGGGTATCAGTATTGACAGAATGTGATATACTCTGCGCGCACTTTATACCTTATTAACAGAGTAAGACAATGACTGATTTATCAAAATACAGAAACATTGGTATTTTTGCTCACGTAGACGCGGGTAAAACTACCTCTACAGAGCGTATCCTAAAGCTAACTGGTAAGATCCATAAGATCGGTGACACTCACGACGGTTCAACTACTACTGACTTCATGGAGCAGGAAGCTGAGCGTGGTATCACAATCCAGTCTGCAGCAACAACTTGTTTCTGGAACGATCACCGTCTAAACATCATCGATACTCCTGGACACGTTGACTTCACTATCGAAGTTTACCGTTCTCTAAAAGTACTTGACGGTGGTATCGGTGTATTCTGTGGTTCTGGTGGTGTTGAGCCTCAGTCAGAAACTAACTGGCGTTACGCTGACGAATCACACGTATCACGTCTGATCTTCGTTAACAAACTAGACCGTATGGGCGCAGATTTCTACAAAGTTGTAGATCAAGTACAGAACGTACTAGGTGCTACACCTCTAGTTATGACTCTACCTATCGGTATCGAAGAAGATTTCGTAGGTGTTGTAGACGTACTAAGCCAACAAGCTTACGTATGGGATGAGTCTGGCCAACCAGAGAACTACGAAGTTCAAGATATTCCAGCAGACATGGTAGAGAAAGCTGCTGAATACCGTGAAATGCTAATCGAAACTGCTCTAGAGCAAGACGAAGATCTAATGATGGCTTACCTAGAAGAAGGCGAAGAGCCATCTCTAGAAGACATCAAACGTTGTATCCGTAAAGGTACTCGTGATCTAGCATTCTTCCCAACTTACTGTGGTTCAGCGTACAAGAACAAAGGTATCCAACTTATTCTTGACGCGGTAATTGATTACCTACCATCTCCAACAGAAGTTGATCCACAGCCTCTAACTGATTCAGAGACTGGTGAGCCAACTGGTGAAGTTGCGACTGTATCTGCAGACGAGCCACTACGTGCTCTTGCATTTAAGATTATGGATGACCGCTTCGGTGCTCTAACCTTTATCCGCATCTACTCTGGTAAGATGAAGAAAGGTGACACAATCCTTAACTCTGCAACTGGTAAAACAGAGCGTATCGGCCGTATGGTTGAGATGCACGCGGACGAGCGTAACGAGATCGATTCAGCACAAGCTGGTGACATCATCGCTGTAGTTGGTATGAAGAACGTTCAAACTGGTCACACTCTATGTGATCCTAAGCACGAATGTACTCTTGAGCCAATGATCTTCCCAGATCCAGTAATCTCTATCGCAGTTAAGCCTAAAGATAAAGGCGGTTCTGAGAAGATGGGTATCGCGATCGGTAAAATGGTTGCAGAAGATCCATCATTCCAAGTTGAGACTGATGAAGATTCAGGCGAAACTATCCTGAAAGGTATGGGTGAACTTCACCTAGACATCAAGGTAGATATCCTTAAGCGTACTTACGGCGTTGAGCTAGAAGTTGGTGCTCCACAGGTTGCTTACCGTGAAACTATCACTCAAGCAATCGAAGATAGCTACACGCACAAGAAACAGTCTGGTGGTTCTGGTCAGTTCGGTAAGATCGATTACCGCATCAAACCAGGTGAGCCAAACTCTGGCTTCACGTTCAAATCAACAGTTGTTGGTGGTAACGTACCTAAAGAATTCTGGCCTGCAGTTGAGAAAGGCTTTGCGTCAATGATGGAGCACGGTGTTCTAGCTGGCTTCCCTACTCTAGACGTTGAAGTTGAACTATTCGACGGTGGTTTCCACGCAGTTGACTCTTCAGCTATCGCTTACGAAATCGCAGCGAAAGGTGCATTCCGTCAGTCTATGCCTAAAGCTGGCGCGCAACTTCTTGAGCCAATCATGAAAGTTGACGTGTTCACTCCAGAAGATCACGTTGGTGACGTAATCGGTGACCTTAACCGTCGTCGTGGTATGATCAAAGACCAACAAGCAGCGTCTACTGGCGTACGTATCAAGGGTGATGTACCTCTATCAGAAATGTTTGGTTACATCGGTACTCTACGTACTATGACTTCTGGTCGTGGTCAGTTCTCTATGGAGTTCTCACACTACGCACCATGTCCAACAAACGTTGCAGAGCAAGTAATTGCTGACGTTAAAGAGCGTAACGCTAAGAAGTAATTCTTAAGTTAACTCTATAACTTGAAAGCCCCGCTTAGTGCGGGGCTTTTTGTATCTAGCAGCCTTATACGCAGAGCGTTTTTGTTTTATTCCTATTTAGCGTTTGTTTTGACGATTGTTATGATGCCGTTCTAGTGCTGTTGCCTTTTAGATCAATGGTCCTAAAGTCTGGTACCACTGACTTTTCAAATATTTCTATTTCTTCCTTCAACCATTGCGCAAACAATTGAGCTTTAGGTCTTTTTAAGTAGCCTTTTGGCGCGCATAAGTAATACGCAAAATTGGGCTTGATGGCGATATCTCCAATTCGGACCAATTTGCCAGAACGAAAATATTGATGAGCTAAACTGTGTTTTACCAATGCGACGCCTTGAAGTGATAGTGCAGCCTCAAGCACGAGATGTGATCCACTGTATTTTAAGGTAGGCTTTGCTGCGCAGTGACCCAAGGTTGCTAACCACATATTCCAATCAAGATCAGGCCAAACATCTTCAATCAGCTCAGCTTTGCTTAAATCCTCGATGTTATAGATCCCGTGCTCTTTCTGATACACCGGATGACAAGCAGGATAAAAAGCTTCGTCCATCAGCCATTGTGATTCTAAATTGGGATATTTTCCTAAACCGTAACGAACACATAAATCTATCTGGCTATCTTGAAAAGACACCAAATCATTGGTTGGTTCTAATAGCAAGGCGATATCAGGGTGACGCTGGCGAAAAGCCGTAATCTTCGGGACCAACCAATGATGAGCGAAAGAGGGGAGTGTTGATATCGAAAGGTGGTTCGGGTTTGGATCTTGATTGACTAATCTAACCCCTTGCTGCAAATGAGCAAACCCTCTTTCTGCCTGAGTAAACAGTAGCTCTCCCTCAGGTGTGAGCACGATTTTTCTGTGCTGACGAACAAATAGGTCCGTGCCTAAGAACTCTTCTAAATGACGAATTTGCTGACTAATGGCCGCTGGCGTAACAAACAGTTCTTTTGCTGCCGTTTTAAAGCTTCCTTCCTTTGCTGCAACGAAAAAGTAATACAAGCCCTGTAAGGGAGGCATTCGATCTTTCACATTAGTTTTCCTTAACTCTATGGCAGATTCTATCGTTTGAGGATATCAGCGTAGTCGCTGATTATTAAGTGGTCAACATTGTATAGGAATCTCTGAAATGGAAAACATGACACACACTTGTGAGCGTACTATACCTACTGCCCATCAGAGCGGGTTACAGTTAATTTATTCTAAACTGGCGGCTTGGAGAAGGAACTATAAGACACGTCGTCACTTGAGAGAGTTACCAAAGCACCTTTGGGACGATATTGGATTAGGTGAAAGGGAGATTAGTTGTGAAGTGAGTAAGCCATTCTGGAGAGAGTAGTTTATGAGTTTGATTCAAGCTCAAAGTTAAGTTGCACTCCCCAATGGTGTTGAGGAGTGCAAGCAAAATTACAAGTCTTCTTCCCACACGACCAATTCATCTTTTGGCCAATTGTGGCCTATCTCATGATACTTTTGTTCGAGCACATGACGTTTAATTTTAAGCGTTGGCGTCAGTACGCCATTTTCTATACTCCAAGGTTCTTTAATCATTAACACGCCTTTGATTTGCTCATGAGAGGCGAGTTCTTGATTCATCCTAGCAATAACTTTACGTGTGGTGCGTGCGTATCGCTCTCGATCAAAGTTAGGGAAGTCATGTGGCACAACCAAAAGAATCGGAGCGGGTAGCCCTAAACCGATGAGACACATCATCTCTACGCGACTGTACTCGAAAAGCTTTTTCTCGATAGGAACCGGAGAGACAAATTTACCTTTGGCGGTTTTGAAGTTATCTTTTTTACGGCCTTGAATCGTTAGATAACCATCTGAGTCGATAGCGCCGATATCGCCTGTGTGTAGCCAGCCCTCTGAATCAAAAGACTCTTGGGTGGCAATGTCATTTTTGTAGTAGCCAGAAAATAGCCCTTTGCCACGCACCATGATTTCATCATCAGCTGCGATTTTTAACTCAATGCCTGGCCCTGCATTACCGACACTACCGATTTTGTCAGCTCTAAATGGGTAGTTGAGCGTGCTGTAGGCAAATGATTCCGTCATCCCCCAAGCCTCTGTGATATCAAGGCCCACTGAGTGGTACCATTCCAACAGCGCTGGCGAGACAGGTGCAGAGCCACAGCCTAATACTCGAGCCTGATCTAAACCTAGACCATCTGCTAGCTTTTTCTTGATCAAAGAATTGACGAATGGGATTTTCAACAGAATATTGAGCTTCTTCTGTGGAAGTTTGTCTTGAATACGTTGCTGGAATAGCGTCCATAATCGTGGGACGGAGATAAACAGAGTTGGTCGGTGCATCTTCACATCTTCGATAAAAGTGTCCAGTGACTCTGGAAATGCTGTTGGCACGCCACCCATAATCGATGAACCGAAGATATAAACACGCTCTGTAATATGAGCGAGCGGTAAATAAGAGAACAATCGGTCGTTTTCTTGGATACCAATATGATTGATCAGTTGCTGAACAGACCAACTGAATGCGCCGTAAGTTAGCATCGCGCCTTTCGGTAACCCTGATGTGCCTGAGGTATACACCAACGACATTAGCTTGTCATCGTAATGCTGCGGACGCTCTTCACTTGGCACTGCATCTGCAATGAGCGCTTGGTATTCGTGCTTACACTTTGGTGCCGTGTCATAAGGTAGAGCGATGCTAATGAGTTCAGGCATAGCATCAATGACTTGCTGAGTTGCTTTGGGATCATCGAGTTTTCCGCCAATGATCGCTTTACTTTCACTATGAGTCACACAGTATTCGATGGTGTCTGCACCGGCGGTCGGAAAGATTGGCACACTGACATAGTCACCAAGCATCATAGCAAGATCGCAAATAAACCATTCTGCACAGTTTTTAGATACTAACGCGACTTTGTCGCCAGGCTTTACACCAAGCGTGCGTAATGCGCTGACAAGTTTTAAGGCTTGATCTGCAACATCAGAGAATGTGTACTCAACAAACTGTCGGTTAATAATTTGTTTTAGGTAGACCTCATTTGGACGCTCTTGAGCCCATTTGAGGATCATTTCATTTGGTGGTGGGAGAGCGCAACCAGCAGCGCTATTTAGATTCGGCTGATTCATTTTAAGTGACTCCATGTCTTCTCATTGTATTTATAATTGTTAACGCATTGTTAACTTTAGCATGTTAAATCGCGACACGGGAATGCATTTTGATGAAATATGTGGGGAAGATAGCGTTAGTTGTCCTGACAGTTGCTACAAATAAAGCCTAAAACTGCTGTCGATAATTTGCTGGAGACAGACCTGTTTTTTTCTTAAAAATTCGAGAAAAGTAAGAAACGTCTCGATACCCGCACTGATAAGCAATGTAAGCAATTTTCATCGATTCATTTTCAATTAGCATTTTCTTAGCTAATGAAATGCGTTTCGCCGTGACATAATCACGAAAGCACATACCCACTTTACGGTGGAAAACTTTGGAAAAGTAGTTCGGCGAGTAATGACAAAGAGCGGCTGCTTCCTCTTCTCTTAGGTCCTTATGAACGTTATTGGCGATGTAATGGACTACGTCTGAAAAGTTTGACTTGCCGCTTCGAGAGAAAAGTTTATCTACCGAGATTTGTTCTTCGTCTACTTTACTATGCAAAAAGTATTTCAATTTTATTTGTGAAAGCCAGATAGGAAGAGTGAGCTCGTTCAACTTATAATATTCCGCACAAATATGCTTGGGCGGCAAGTGAGGAGCCGTATCTTTTGGAGATACGACGATCAGTTTTTTGTCGAGGTTTTTACAGAGCGTTATAACACCTTTCAAGTGCTCTTGATGATCACAGGTTATGTAGTAAAAGAAATAGCTATGTTCTTTATCACTGAGGACTGAGATATCTTTACTGCAGTCCATAATGTCAAAGCACCCATCAAACTCACAACGAAATTGTTCCGGCAGCGAGCAAAGGGTCTCTCCTATCCAGTAAGCTTTGGTCTGTTTATCCATATGAATCCTGCTCAGTACGTACTACACCAATGTTAGTATGCATTGAGGTCAGTCGAGCCTCATTCCTTGAGCTTCAGACCTCACCCTTTCGTTTATTAAGCTTAGGCTTATATAGTCATACTGCAAGTGTGAAATGTGTCACATGGCTTACAGTGATGTGTCTTATTTATGATACATTTTGCCTCTGAAGCGCAGACAGGCAAGAAAGTACTAACCTTTGGCAAAAAAGTCCTAACCCCCCTAATTCTTGATGACTAATGTTTAAGCATGATTCGGGTGTATATGATACCTGCGTCATGGACAAGCGAGATTTGGTTAAATAAAGGGGATAATCTTATGGATAACTTTCGCAATCTAATCAAGGACTTCATGGAAGACGAAGAGGGGCTAACACTTTTGGAGTACATCCTAGGTGCGGCACTAATTGTTACTGCATTCTTGACTTCAGGCTTCTGGACAACCTTGTCTAACAAGTTCACTTCAGTAGCTGGTCGTATTAGCTCTTCGTAATGGTTAGCGAGTTAATTATTTGGTCATTACTCATTGCGATTGGAGTTTCAGACGCACAGAAACACAGAATACCGAATAAAGCGGTGCTTATGCTTTTGGTTGCAGTAACTGCAAACGTAATTTACAACCCAGCCACAACTGGTTTGGATCATTTATATGGTGGGTTGGTTGCGTTTGCGGTGTGTTTCGCGCTGTATCTTTTCAAAGTAATGGCTGGAGGAGACGTTAAGTTACTCGCCGTCATAGGGGCATGGTTGGGATTGAGTAACCTTGGGGAAGCGTCTACCGGGATAATACTCGCTGGAGGCATTGTCGGCATTTTTTATCTAATGCTACATGTGTCATCGACTAGTGTTGCTCTATCACATCAGATTAAAGGGTATTGCTTAGAAAAAGTAACACCAGGTTTTAGGTCCAGTAAGCCGTTAGTCATTCCATTCGCGCCGATAATCGTAATTGGATTAGCTTATTTTTCCTATACCCACTAAATAAAAATAATAAATGGCATGCAGCATCAGTTGGCTAAGCAACTTCAAGGAGGGGAAGTGTGATGGGCTCTGTGTATTGGGAAAAACTCGTGCCACAAATAAATCCACCAAAAGTACCTTCATCGGTAGAAGGTCTTGGCATACCGGCTTCAGTAGTTGAAAACTTAGTGTTGAAACACCTGTCAGCTTATCCGAAATGTGATTTGATCGAGTTAACACAGCGGTTATGCGTGGTTTCAAATATTGTTGAACTTGCTTTGGCGCAGTTGAGGAAACGAAGCTGGGTTGAGGTATATCAGCCTACATCTGAGAAGCTAAACCATTCGTACTCGAACATTCGTTATAGTCTAACGGAATTAGGACTTGCGGAAGCAGACATTGCATATAGAAAAGATCCGTATATCGGTCCTGTTCCAGTTTCTTTGGAAGAGTATTGGACCGTTGTTGAAGGACAAGATCTACGCAAAAACCCTGTTACCCGTATCGATGTAGAGCGTGCATTATCTGATGTTTTTGGCTCGGATCACTTGGTTCCTGTTCTCGGACCTGCTATCAACTCTGGACGAGCTTTGTTGCTTTATGGCCACGCGGGTACTGGTAAAAGTTACGTCGCATCAAGAGTGCTCAATGCAATGAACACTTCGGTGTTTATTCCTTACGCCGTATATGCCGATGGCAACATCATCAAAGTGTTCTCAGAGCATCATCACCGTCGTTTAGACAACTCCCATTCTCAGGTTTTCGTTAAGTTGGAAACCCATTACGACAAACGCTGGGTTCTTTGTGAAAGACCAAACATTCAAGTGGGCGGTGAGCTGACATTGGAGATGCTTGAGGTAAACCACAGCGAGCATAATCGTGTATGGATTGCGCCACTTCAAATGATGGCTAACAACGGAATCTTAGTGATTGATGATCTCGGTCGTCAGTCAATGCCTGTTGATGCCTTGCTAAATAGATGGATCGTTCCAATGGAATACTTATTTGACCATCTGGCGCTGCCAAATGGTCAACAAGTAACGGTGCCATTTATGCTTACTTTGGCATTCTCATCCAATTTTGCACCAAGCAAAATTGCTGACCCTGCTTTTTTACGCCGTCTGGGGTACAAAATAGAGTTTAAGCCACTTGGTGATGATGACTATAAAGCGCTTTGGTTATCGCTGTCCAAAGACTTGCAACTCGCGTTGTCGCCTGAATTCTTTGACACATTAAATCAATTGCACCGTGAAAATAAAATGCCTAATTATCCATGCTTACCTAAAGATCTTTTGGGCATTAGCAGAGACGTTCTCGTTTTTGAAGGAAAACGAAAAGTCGTCTCATCAGACATTTTAACTCGTGCCTGGGGACTGTATTTCACAGTGGATGAATAGGGAGATCTAAATTATGAGTCGGACTCAAGTCATCATGCTATTGCTACTCTCCATTGTTTTCGGCCTTGCTGCCGTGTTGATAGCTAAACAATGGATGGATGGCAGAAACCAACCAACAGTCGAGTTAGAAGAGGTCGAAAGGCATCCCGTTTTAGTTGCCGCCATGGAGCTAGAACCAGGAACTATTCTCTCTGAGAAACATTTGTCTACTAAGCTCATGGAAGTGGACTGGATAGATGATGAAACATTGAAAGTAAAAGAACAGGCATTGGGAAGAATCGTTGCCAATACTATTTACGCGGGTGAACTTGTTAACCCTCATCGCCTTGCCCTACCTGGTGAAGGCGCAACACTTGCTGCATTAATTCCAGAAAACAAGCGAGCAATCACTATTCGCGTAAATGACGTTATCGGTGTGGCAGGTTTTTTGTTACCAGGCAACAAGGTCGATGTCCTGAATACAGTGAGTTATGGACAAGGTAAAAACGCCACAACAAAAACAGTGCTTAAAAATATCAATGTTCTTGCGGTGGACCAAACAGCCAAAACGAATGATAACAAACCCGTGATTGTACGCGCTGTGACTTTAGAAGTAACACCGAAAGAGGCAGAAAAGCTCTTATCGGCGAACAGCAAAGGCGATATACAGCTTGCTCTGCGCAACCCTCATGAAGTGGATAAACCTGTTGTAGCAAGAAAATACACGCCACGACCTAGTGTGACCATTATTAAGGGATCTCAGGCATCCAGTGTCCGAGTCAGCAATTAGGTGAATTATGAAAACAATAATATTACTTGTTAGCCAGTTACTTTTCGTCAGCTTGTCTGTTAACGCAGCTACGGCGCAGTCAGGAAAAGTCGTAACCGTTGCACATCACCAATCAACTCAATTGATGATATCAGGCCAAGCAAAGAAAGTGACGTTAGGGGATCCAGAAGTCTTGGATATTTTAGTGCTCAGATCGAACGAGCTGTTTCTTATTGGTAAGAAGTTAGGTACCACGAATGTGTCGGTGTGGGATCGCCGAGGCCGGTTAATTGAGCAGTTTAACGTGGAAGTCACGCATGATCTAAATACGCTTAAGTCGAAGCTTTATCAGTTCTTGCCGGATGAAAATATCGAAGTGCACAGTGCGCAAGAAAAAGTGGTACTTAGAGGCTTGGTCAGCAGTCAGCAAAACATGGACACTGCGGTCAAAATTGCTGAAACCTTTGCTTTGGGTGAAGCGGCAGATGAAGAAGATGATAGCTCTAAAGATGATGAAAGTATGGTCATCAATCTACTTTCTATTGGTGGTGCTCAGCAGGTGACGCTAGAAGTTACCGTTGCCGAAGTACAGCGCACACTTGTAAGACGCTTCGACTCAAACTTCCACTTTTTCCAAAGAAGTGGGGACTTTACTTGGGGTGGTACGACTGCTGGTGGCGGTATTGATGGCATTGGACCAATTTTGAACGTCCCAACAGTCGAAGATTTCGGTTTTCTCGGATCGTTTATCGACAGTAATACCTTGTTTACCTTTGCGCTTGATGTGGCGAAGCAAAATGGCGTAGCGAAAGTGCTGGCAGAGCCTAGCCTTACCGCATTAAGTGGTACGCAAGCCGAGTTTGTCGCTGGTGGTGAATTCCCAATTCCAGTACCAAATGAAGATGGCATTACCATCGACTACAAAGAGTACGGTGTTCAACTCGACTTTGTTCCGTTTATTTTGAGCGATAAGAGAATCAATCTCAAACTGAATGTCAATGTGAGTGAAATTTCCAATTCTGGTGTGTTGACGTTTAATCCAAACGAAGTGAATGCCACTTTCTTTATTCCACCAATCACAAAACGAAGTGCTGGTACCACGATTGAGCTAGCAGATGGTCAAACCATTGGCATTGCGGGGCTATTGAGTGAAAACGCGCGTAACGTTGCGAATGGTATACCTGGTGCGAGTGATCTACCTGTGTTAGGCCGCTTGTTTAAGAGTGAAGAATTTACCTCTGGGGAAACAGAACTAGTCATTCTGGTTACTCCTCGATTAGCAACCCCAATTGATCGACGTCGAATCACGCTACCAACAGATGGTTTTGTTGCTCCAAACGATGTGGAGTTCTATTTGCTTGGTAAAGGTGCTGAGTTGGATTTCGATAGGTACCAGCTAAACGACATTAGTGAAGAAGATACTAACAACAATTTTATTCAATACGGTTCGTCAGAAGGTGGCTCTGAGGGCAAGTTTGGGCACAGTCTATAAGTGGGAGAACAAGATGAAAAGCATAATGATAATGACCATTTGTTTCACATCATTCGGCTTGTTTGGCTGTGCGAATGACCCCGAGCTTGGTATCTCGGTTAGCCAGCTGCGCGCTGAACAAACTCTGAATCCAGAAGCCTGGTATGAGAATTTGGGCTACTTACCGGAAGGTAGTGGTGAGCGCACACAAGTTAGCTTAGAGGTATATAACAACAATGGGGTAGCCAAAGATGATTAAGTGATACGTTCACTTAGGAGGGGCTATGCGAAGGAATATGCATATAGCGCCAAGGAGAGCTCAGAAAGGGATTACCTTGGTATTAATTAGTTTAGTTTTATTATTTTTACTTGGTGTTGCAGCCTTTGGTATTGATTTGAATCACCAAGTACTCAATAAAACAAGACTACAAAACGCGGTCGACTCCGCTGCATTAGCGGCTGCGGTTGTCGTCGATGAAAGGACCGACGCGGCAGATTTGGCTGAGCGGCTTAGTTTAGCGACGCAAGCGGCGAATGATGCTCTGACTCATTCTGCTGCGTCTGATGGTAACCAAGAATTAGTTTACACGGGGGAAAACATAGATGTAACTTTCTCAAATTCGAACGCTAAAGGCTCATTTGTTGAAGCTGGAGAGTTCTCTTTGGGCAGTGACAGCGACATCTATGTTCGTGTTGCCGTTAGTAATGTTCTTTTGACACAGTATTTAAGTGGCATGTTTGGGCTCGACAAAGGGGTGTCAGCAAGTGCTGTTGCAGGACCAAGTGCGCCAAGCATTACTACATGTAACGTGTCGCCTATTGCTATGTGTGGCGATGTAGGCTCAGCGGATCTGGCGTGGGGATACATTCCCTCTTCAAACCCAAACTACAATGGCGCACAAGATCGAGATGCTGACACTATTCATGTATTGAAACCATCAGGGCACACGGATGGTGGCATTGGTTCGGGTAACTACCACCTTTTAGACTTTGGTTCCGGTAAAAATACAGTAAGAGAAATGCTGGCAGGGGATACTGAGGAGTGCATAACAGTCGGTGATTTAGTCACAACAGAGACTGGTAAAGGTACGGGACCAGTAGCTCAAGGTCTAAATACGAGATTTGATGGGGGTAAGCCAGATGAAGGCATTACTTCAGATAAGTACATCGAAGAGTCCAACGTAACATACGACAATTACCAACAACAATATCAGGATGCGGAAGATCCGGCCGTTGATAACGATGCGTTTTATTATGCCGATTATGTCGAAGGGTTAGCCGCTTGTACGGGTGGGCCTGGCGCGTGCAAGTCGCAATATTACCGAGCGGATGGGAAAACCGATCGAAGGGTATTACGAGTGCCGATCGTTCGTTGTGATGAAGCTCCAAAAAAAGGCGGCAAGATGGATTTAGAAGTACTGGGCCTAGGATGCTTTTTTGTTACTCAGGAAGTGCAAAACAAGGGGAATGAATCGGAAATATTCGGTCAGTTTCTAGAGGATTGTACGGTAAAAAATGCGTCGTCTGGGGTAGATCCGGATGAAGATGGAGTTGGGCCATACAAAATCGTTCTATACAAAGACCCGTCAAGTGGAGGGTCTTAATATGATGTACTCCAATAGAAAGCATCAGATGAAAAAGATGGCTAACCAGAAAGGACTGGCAATTATAGAGTTTATTCTTGCATTGCCAGTGCTACTGATGCTGACCGTATTAGTTATCGACGTGAGCCGAGCTTTTATTCAATACACAGAGGTCAACAAAGCGTTGCAAAATGGCGCACGGTATGCCGTGGTTGATACTTATGGCACGTTAGATTTTGAAGGTATAGCTGAAGAATCTGATATTAAAAATGTGGTGATCTATGGTACGCCGAGTGGCGTTGGTACGCCAGTAATCGACTATATTGAAGCTGCTGACATTATTGTGACTCAACCAACGGACACCAATAAGGTTGTAACCATATCAGCTACTTATAATTATGAGCCTATTTTCTCAACCTTACCTTTTACCGGAACCTCTTTGGCTTTCAGTATTGGCTCTTCTGCGTCAATGAGGACTAGCCCATGAAACAATGGATAAGGAAACAGAAAGGACTGACCCAAGTTGAGTTTTCGTTAATTGCACTTGCGGTAATGTTAGTACTGTTCATGATTATTGAGTTTGCAATCTACTTTTATTCAGTGCAAATGGTCAACGAAATTACCAGGCGAGCGGCACGACTTGCCACGGTTTGTTTTATTTCTGAACGTGATGAAATACCTAATCATCAAGCTTTGGAGAGTCTATATCCTTCAGGTTTTACCGCTAATAATTTACAAATCGAATATTTAGACGATACAGGTGCAACTGTTGATGTGTCGGATTTTTTGAGTACTCCACCTGCAGCATCTACAGTGTTAGATGCTCAGTTTTCAAAAATAAAATATGTTCAAGCAAGAGCAGTTGATTATGAATTTAAGTTTTTTGTGTTAGCTGCGCTTATTAGTGCAGTAGGAAAAACGCCTGCTTTTGAAACTGTATTGCCGGCAGAAAGCTTAGGTGTATTAAAGCCTGAAGCTGATAACCCTGCTGTTTATTCGGATTGTTCCGCGGAGTAGCTTTATGTTGAAACCAGTCAAAATGGATAATGAAACACATAAAAGTTTAAAAACTAACTTGATTATTTGGATAGTTTATTCTACATCAAATTTTAAAATTCACATTGCTGATGAACTATCAAGGTGTGTAAATCTAAATATTGATTGGATAGAGCTAGATACCTTTAACTTGGACTTTGTGAAAAATAAGCAAGTTCCTGATCTCATTTATATTGAAACCGGTGAAAGCTGGGCTCAGAAAGTGGCTCATGTTTATTCTAGTGACAGCAGTTTACAGCATAATCATACCGCTTTGATTGTATTTGGCGACGAGAACGATACTGCATCCCTTAAAATGGCATTAAGGCTTGGGGCAACAGATTATTTGTCTCGTTCGGTTGATTTTGGCGAGCTATATCCTTTATTAAAATCTACCGCGGATGAAAAGATTGCCAATAAGAAAATGGGCGATCTAACATTGTTTATTAATACAAAAGGTGGCTCTGGAGCAACCACTTTGGCTATTAATACAGCAATAGAATTATCAAGCTATGCTAAGAGTAAAGTGTTGCTCGTTGACTTGGATATGCAGTTTAGTGATGCCGCTGATTATTTAAACTGTAAGCCTAAATACAATATTAATGATGTGATTGATTCTGTTAATGATTTAGATGAATTATCACTAGAAGGACTAGTCTACCAGCATCCTTCAGGTTTGAATTATTTGTGTTTTAACCAAAATGATCCTAAAGGTAATTACAAGCATGCGGTTCAAGTTAGTAAATTATTACCTATTTTGAGGCAGTTTTACTCACATATTATTGTGGATTTATCTCATGGCGTTGAGCACGTTTATCAACAAATTGTTTCTCCGGCAACACATGTTTTTTTGATTCTGCAACAGAATGTTACATCGGTGAAGCATGCTGTTAGTTATATACGTTCTTTAGAATTAGACTATGGTTTAAGTAGTCATCAGGTTGAACTAATTGTTAATCGTTTTGAAAAGAAATCGACAATATCGTTGAAAGACATTGAAAATGCGGTTAGTGGACATGCAATACACTTAGTACCTAATAACTTTGCTATTGCTATCGAGAGCGCTAATTTGGGCAACCCAATTGTTCAATCTAAGAAAAATAGTGCGCTGAAAGCGTCTTTGGCTGAAATATCGCACTTATTAGAAAGTCCGACCAAAGAGAATCAAAGTTGGATAAAAAAACTATTTTCTTAGTAAGGGGGAGTTATGTTTTTCAAACGGAAAGGCGTCGGGAGTTCTTTCAATTCCGTAGATGAAACAAAAGAATCCAAAGTTGTGAATGTCGAGTTGGCAAAATCTGATGAAGACACGTCAGATGAGCAAAAGTCGTTGTCGCCGGTAGAAGCCAAGATGAAAGCGATCGAGGAGCAGAAAAAGCAATTAGAACAAGATCTCTCGATAAAACACTACTACCACAAGAAACTACTGGATACCTTGGATCTCGGGCTTCTATCGCACTTGCAAGAAGATCGCGCGAAAGAGGAGTTGCGCGAAGCGGTTGTTCAGCTCATCGCGGAAGATCAAACACACCCATTGAGTTCAGAAGCGCGAAACCGCGTAATACATCAAATTGAAGATGAAGTGTTCGGCCTGGGGCCTCTTGAGCCACTTCTTGAAGATCAAACAATCTCAGATATCTTAGTAAATGGCCCGAAAAATATTTTCGTCGAACGTTTTGGTAAGTTGGAGAAAACACCGCACACCTTTTTAGACGAACGCCATTTGCGCAACATTATCGACCGTATTGTAAGCCAAGTGGGTCGAAGGATCGATGAGGCTTCACCCATGGTGGATGCTCGACTCAAAGATGGCTCACGTTTTAATGCGATTATACCTCCTCTTGCTATTGATGGGCCTTCAGTTTCTATTCGACGTTTTGCGGTTGAACGTTTGAACATGGATAACTTATTAGAACTTGGATCGTTGTCTCCTGAAATGGCGAAGTTTCTTAATGCGGCGGTTGTGGGGGAAATGAATATTCTGATTTCTGGAGGTACAGGTTCTGGTAAAACAACCACGCTAAATATTTTGTCGAGCTTTATTCCTAGCGACCAACGCATTGTAACCATTGAGGACTCGGCAGAGTTACAACTCCAACAGCCACATATTATCCGTTTGGAGACACGTCCTTCCAATATCGAGGGTAAGGGTGAAATTTCTCAGCGTGATTTAGTAAAAAACTCACTACGTATGCGTCCCGATCGGATAGTTGTTGGTGAGGTTCGTGGCTCAGAAGCGGTGGATATGCTATCCGCAATGAACACGGGTCATGATGGGTCTTTGGCTACTATCCACGCGAATACACCAAGAGATGCGTTGAGCCGGATTGAGAATATGTTCTCGATGGCAGGGTGGAATGTGTCGACAAAAAACTTGAGAGCGCAGATCGCGTCTGCCATCAATATTGTTGTGCAAATGGATCGCCAGGAAGACGGTAAACGTCGCATGGTTAGCGTACAAGAAATCAATGGCATGGAAGGTGACGTTATTACCATGTCGGAGATCTTCACCTTCCAGAGAAGAGGGGTCGATCAAGAAGGTAATGTGTTAGGTGATTACATGGCTACAGGGATTGTACCAAGCTGCCATGACCAATTAGTAAAACGAGGCTTAGACGTACCATTTGAAATATTCAATGAAAAAGCCCGTTAGGAGATTGCTATGGATAGTCAATTCCCCCTTTTTCTTGTACTGCTGTTTTTGTCCGTATTCTTTATTAGCCAAGCGTTAATTCTGCCTTCTGCGGGTAAAAAGGTTAAGCATAAGCAATTAATCAAGCGGATACACGAAAGCCATAAACATATTGATCAAGAGAGTATTTCTTTATTAAGGGAAAACTCGCTCAAGAATCTCTCGCCATTAGAGCGATGGCTTGTGAGGTTTAGTCTGTTCGATAACTTTAAGAAGAAGTTGGAACTGGCTGGGATACACATGGGGTTCAGTCGGTTTATTTTCCTCACATTCCTCGGAGGGACTGCGGTTGGTCTATTTCTGTTCTTGTTCGGGCAAGTTTGGTACCTCTGTGCTGGTGTTGCGTTTGCTTGCTGGGTGTCTGTTTACTTCTACATACAGAAAAGGATTGCTGATCGTTTAATGAAATTTGAAGAGCAACTGCCAGAGGCTCTCGATATCATCAAGCGAGTTTTACAAGCAGGGCAGCCAATTACGCAGGGGTTTGGAGAAGTAGGCAGAGAGGTTAGTGCACCGCTTGGTCCTGAGTTCATGAATACCTTTAACTTACTCAACTATGGTTATGACCTCCGTTTGGCGATTATGCAAATGTCGGAGAGAACTCCTACCGTATCTATGCTTGCTTTCTCCAGTGCGGTGTTACTGCAAAAGGAAACGGGTGGTAACTTAGTCGAAAACATTGAAAAGCTCTCCCATATCCTACGTGCTCGTTTCAAACTCGCTCGAAAAATAAAAACCATTTCGGCGGAATCTCGAATGTCGGCATGGGTATTAGTATTAGCGCCTTTTGGTTTGTACGTCATCATTTCCCTTGTTCGACCTGAGTATATTGAGTTACTCCACACGCATCCAATGGGGATCAAAATGGTCATTGGTGGGATGGTCGCGTTGTTTATCGGCACGCTTTGGATTCGTAAAATCGTCAATATTGAGGTGTAGCCATGGAAAGTATTCAAGGATGGTTAAACGATTTTGCTGTCGGCCAAGAAACACTGCTTATGGGGTTGATCCTCATCACTACAGTGTTGGTTGTGATGACGTTAGGCTCGATAATTATCGGGGTTAACTCGCCAATTAAACGAAAGTTAGCCGAATTGTCTGGTGATAAGAAAGAAGTCTCTCATCACAACAAAAAAATGTCAGACACCTTGGAGTCGTTAGCGCCTTTAACTTCCCCAACCAGTGAAAAAGAGCGCCAAACGACACGCAATAAACTGATGCATGCTGGGTTTCATGAAAGCAATGCATTATCGATGTTTTATGCCATTAAATCGGTCACGACAATCTTAGGTGTGATGGTGGCGTCACTGGTGTATTTCTCGGTTCCGGAATCTAAATACCTGTACACGTATATGGCGTTATCCGTGTTTATTGGGCTTTTATTTCCTGATTTTATTTTGCGTCGAATGGTGAACAAGCGTCAGCAAGCGATTCGTGCAGGTGTGCCCGACATGCTTGATTTGCTGGTGGTTTGTACCGAATCAGGGCTTGGCTTTAATGCAGCGTTGCGTCGGGTTGCAGATGAACTGGTTATCTCTCACCCAGAGCTTGCTGATGAAATCGATACGGTGTGCAACAAAATTAAAGCGGGCAAACCAATGCCAGAAGCGCTGAGGGAGCTAGTATTAAGAACAGGGTTAGAAGAATTAATGGGGCTGGTAAGTATGCTTAGCCATGCCTCTCGAATAGGGGGGAGTTTAGTCAACTCCTTGCGTGAATATACCGAAGACTACAGGGATAAGCGTCAACAAGCAGCAGAAGAAATTGCTGCAAAAATCCCAGTCAAAATGATGTTTCCAATGGTGCTATTTATTTGGCCTTGCTTTTTTATAGTGGCTATCGGACCTGCGTTAATTTCATTGGCTGAGGCATTTTCTAATTAAAAAGCAAAATAGGGATCGTTATGTGGATTAAGAAATACGTCATCATCTCGTTGTTGGTGCTTACCGCATGTTCAACAACTGAACAGTCATCAGATTTCGATTCAACGCTGTACTCAGGTAAGCCCGTTGAGTCTCTCACTAATGATGAACCTCCCAAAACAGAGGAAGAGGCAATCTCACGAGGGGATATTGCATTAAGCAACAAAAATGTCGACTTAGCCTTGTATGAATATATTCGCTCACTCTCTTTCCCGAATGCAGTCCATAAAGATAAAACCTTGTACACCGTGGGTCGCATCCATTTAGCTAGGGAGAATTCAGAGCTCGCCGATAAATCATTTCGAGCATCTTTGGCTGAGAACCCCGATCATATTGGTTCCCTGACTGAGCTAGGTACTTTATACACGAAACGTGGAGAAAAGGACGTTGGGAAAAGCTACTACATACGCGCTTTGAATGCTGACCAAATTCGCATGGATGGCGATCCTACCATCACTAAAGACAACATTACTGCAGAGAGCGTTGCAACATATCGCTATGATGATAAATCACCAGTCTCTGCTTACTCCGGTCTAGGTGTGCTTTACGACATTCGTGGCGACCACGATATTGCGCAGGCGTTAATTCGAAAAGCGTTGGATATTGACTCAAGAAACGTAAACGCTTTGGTCAGCCTTGGCTACTCCTACTACATGGAAAAAGCTTACTCAAAAGCGGCGCACTTTACTCAAGCCGCACTAAGTATCAAGCCAGGAGATGAGAGAGGAATCAATAATTTAGGTCTCATTGCTTTAGCTAAAGATCAGCCACGACAAGCTCTGAGTATTTTTAGTCGACACATGACAGAACCCGAAGCGCTCAACAATGTTGGTTATTTCTTGATCCTTCAAGGCAAACCAGGAGAGGCGATTCCTTATTTACAACAGGCTATTGATAAGAACCCTGCCTACTATGAACTGGCAAATAAAAACCTAGAACGAGCATTGGCAATGGTGAGAGAGCGAGGGGATACCTCTACCGCGCTTCTCCAATAAATTTGAAGACCCTTTTAAAAGAAAGCCACTCTGCAAGATAGAGTGGCTTTTTCATTTATGGGGAGTAGTCCGTTGCAAAGGTGTTTGTTCAATTAGCCGTCATTCGCTTCTTTCAGGGTAAGAAGCATAGCGCCGTAAAGCCCAACCAACTATCTTCCATAACATCACCGTCAAGAGTGTTGCGAGGTAGCCATCAATCGCATAATGCCAAGCTAAATGTACCGAACCGATTTGAATGATGACTGCGAAAGCGTAAGCAAAGTAGCCGATGGTTTTGTTGAGTCTATAAATTGATAGCGCCATCAAAACAGCAATGGAAACGTGCAAACTCGGCATTGCCGAAATGCCAGAGCCAATACCATTGGCATTCGCGATGTACTCATCCCAAAGATATTGCTGTGTAGGCAATGCCCACAATTGCCCAGCGTCCACATTGGTAAGATATTGGCTTTGGACTTCGAGCGTTTTCATCAGAGGAACAAACTGTTCATCTCCAGTGATAAGCTCTACATAACATGGGCCTGCTGAAGAAAGCAACGTGGCGAAGAAGACACCAAGAATCATCCAAGACAGTGCGAACGTGAGTAAAAACTGTTGCCTTACCAACGGGTATTTTTTGTAGATAAGGAAAAAGATGAGTATGCCCCACATACAAAAAAACCATGCGTTGTAGGCTACATTTAGCCCTAATGAGGCCCAAGCATTGGAGAATAATGCATGGGTCAATTCCCAAGGTGCAACGCCGAAGTGCAACAGCGTATCAATATTCGCAAAGGTTAGATCCCATTTAAAAGGATTGATGATTGGAATAAGCGATTTCAAAAACGTGTGGTTAGAGAAAATCAGGTTAAGTGCCATCATCGAAACAAACACTGATACAGGGCGGTGGAGTGGAAAAATAAGATGCTTCAGTTTTCGTATGAAGCGCTTTGCTGGCTGTTTTTCTTTGCGCAGTATGAGATAGAAATAATAATAGATACACCAGCTTAAACCTGTGACATACAAAGCTTGCATGAGCGTTTCAAGGTAAGTGGTAAAAGAGTAATCAATAGGGAAATCGAGATATAAAGAACAAAGATAAATGACAGCAGTCGAGATAAAGCAATAGGTGTAGAAAACCCTATCGTTCAATAACTCATTCTTTACTGATGTGAGTAAAGCCGATGCTTTTTGCTGCCAGCTAAGGTTGAGCTCGTAATTGTTGTCTTGTTCCATTGATGATCCGTCATCTCTATCCTTCCAATATCATTAAGCTTAGTTGAGAAAACGGGCACTCGTATTTGAGTACCCGTGGTTTATCTGGATTCAATAGTTGGCGTATCAGCAGGCTACATCATGCCCGTGACAAGGCCTGCCGCCACAAAAAACACGATCATCCACAGAACCGAAAGGTTGAGCTTTTTGTGTAGATAGAAACCCGCAATCACTAACGCCATGTCGATGGGAGCAACAACTGCGCTGCTAAATACTGGCTGGTAAAGTGCCGCGAGTAGTAACCCTACTACCGAGGCATTTACACCGTTGATGGCGCCGGAGACCAGCGGTTTGCCTGCCAGTGCTTGCCAGTTTTTAAGAACGCCAAGCAGTAAAAGAAACCCTGGGAGGAATACGCCAAGCGTTGCGATCAGAGCGCCTAAAATTGGCGTATCCGAAAGCTCGTAACCGATAAAAGTCGCAAAGGTGAACATTGGCCCCGGTACAGCTTGTGCAGCGGCGTAGCCTGTTAAAAATGCATCTTGGCTGAGCTGGTCGCCAACAATGTTTTGCAGAAGCGGCAGAACCACATGACCGCCACCAAACACTAAGCTACCAGCTTGGAAAAAATCACTAAACAGCCCAAGCAAAGGTAACGTATGAGCCACTAATGGTAAGCCGAGTAAAAGCACCGCAAATAGAGCCAATGGCACGATAGATGGTTTAAACGGCTCTGCTGATGGCGCGGAGTCTTTCTTCAGATATCGCATACCAACAAAACCTGCTGCGAGCAACACGAACATTTGCGTCATGATGCTTGGTGCCACCAGCAACGCAATCGCAGTCGCGACGCACAAACCCGCGGTCAGTTTACTTTGGCAGAAGTTTTTGTACATGCCCCAAGTCGCATCCGCCACGACGACGACTGCTAGCAGTTTTAGGCCGTGAACGATGTTTTGGAACATTGCGGTGTCGGTGATTTGGCTACTCACCATCGCCAGCGCCAACATGATGATCACCGAAGGAAGCGTGAATCCGACAAATGCTGCGCATGCGCCACTTAAACCGCCGCGTTTATAGCCTAAAGCAAAGCCAACTTGGCTTGAGCCCGGTCCCGGCAAAAACTGACTGAGTGCGACAATTTGCGCGTACTCGCTGTCATCAAGCCATTTCAGTTTCTCAACAAAGGTTTGGCGAAAATAACCAATATGAGCCGCCGGGCCGCCGAAGCTGAACCAACCCAGCCAGAAAAAAGTTTTGAATATGGTGAACATGTCGAGCCTGTTTATCTAAAAAGCATTGTTGCTAATTTATCGAATGCTCTAAAATGACTCAAATTGATGATTTTAATTTCATCTATGAATGAAATGGGATAAGGATATTGGAGTGAAAGAGGACATTCAATGGCGCAACATTGACTTGAACTTATTGGTGACGTTTTCCTACCTGTATCGCCATCGAAGCGTTAGCGTCGCGGCAGAGAAAAGTTACGTTAGCCAGTCGGCGATGAGTCATAGTTTGTCTCGTTTAAGGTTGTTGTTTGACGACCCGCTTTTTGAGCGAAAAGGGCACAAGATGGAGCCCACCGAGCACGCTCACCACATCGCGCCAACTGTGCATCACTTGTTGGATTCTATCGCCAAAGACTTGCTCACTAAGTCTGCCTTCCAACCTGAAAATTACGCGGGTGTATGTCGCATCGGGTTAACGGATTATGCCGAGTTTATCTTTGCTCCTCGGCTTTATGACGAAATACGCCAGCGCGCCCCAGAGGCGCAGATCAGTTTTATTAACGTCAATCGTAGCAACTACGTGGCACTAACTGAGCATGAAAAGCTCGATGTCATTATTGGCAGCATGCCGGTGTTGGATGACAACTTTGAGAGCTTGTACTTGTACACCGAAAAACACGTGTGCATGTGTGATAAACAGGTGTTGAAAGGGGAAACACAGCTGTCTCTGGAAGCGTTCGCGAACATCGAGCAAGCTCTGGTAAGTCCCGATGGGAGCTTAAAGACACAAGTAGACCAAAAGCTCGCAGAACATGGCTTGAGCCGCAAAGTCACCGTGGCGTCGCGCAACTTTCTCACTATTCGGCATCTATTGAAAAAGCGCGATCTCATTGCCATCGTGCCAGAAAAAATGGCGTTGGCGGAGGGCTTTTCGGACGATCTCGTTACCGTTAAGCCGCCGATCGCCGTTGCGGATTTTGATATTGCTATACTGTGGCATTCCAGCCGAAACAATGAAGACAAAGGCATTTGGCTACGCGAGTTGGTTTCTTCGACCATCACCTCTAAATGATAAACATTTGGGGCACTCATGGTGCTTAGAGTTATTTGTTGTTGAACTTCTTACAACCCGCTGAGTTATCGGCGTTATACCGAAACAGTACTGATTGAGCAAAATGAATGTCTTTGGTTGGGGGGGATGTTCCAGATTTAATTCATAAAAGAGATTAATGGAAAAGGTATCATTGAGTTGTACCACGTAGTTTAAGCTCTGTTTGCACGTATACATGAAGAGGTTGTAAGCGTCCATCTCGGTATTTTTCCACCAGTAAGTTCACTCCCTGAGTTCCCATCAACTCAGAGTGAATACGAATTGTAGACAACGGCGGAAAGGTAAAGCGAGCAGTAGGAATATCATTCATACTAATCAACGTAATATCCTCTGGTATCTTTAAGCCAAATTCATGGATTGCACGTACTATGCCAATCGCGATGGAGTCTGAATCAATGAATACTGCTTTCGGGAAGTCACCTTTGGCTAGCATCTCTTTCGCTAAGTTATAACCGGACAAACTAGAGCAGGCACAATAGTGTATATCTTGTTCTGCGACCACGCCTTTTAGATAGCCATAGTCCAAAAACACATTTTCACGAGTGTCAGCTGCGTCGGGCTTGTTTTGACCGCCAATATAACCGATGCGGCGGTAGCCTCGTTGTACAAAGAAATCAACTACTTGCCTACTGATTCGAATAAGGTCGACATCAACGCAATCATAAGGGCAGGTTGGATCTGAAAAGTTTATGTAGCAGATGCTATCGGCTAGACGTTTAGGTAATTTATCTACTACCTTTTGGTCGACATTTCCGACTAAAAGGACACCTGTTATCTTTTTCGTTTCAACATCAATTTCACTGTTATAGCAATTGGTTAGCGTAATACCTAATTTGTCGCATTGCGTTTCAATCCCATGACGAATTGATAAGTAGTAAGGGTCATTCACCTCTGTTTCTTGTTTGTAGTTATATAAGGCTAAAAAGTGATGTTTTTGCTTAACTTCTTTGATGCCTTTCTTCGAGCTACTGGTGCGGTACTCCAGTTTTTCTGCAATTTCCAAAATGCGGTATTTGGTTTCTTCTTTAACGCTCAACGTTGGGTCGTTGTTCAAAACCCGCGATACGGTTGCAAGTGAGACGCCCGCTTCAATGGCGATATCTTTTAGCTTTGCCATGTAAATTTCCCGTCGGCACTGCTCACTGCCCAAGTGTGAGCTCAATAATCTGACTATTTTAAACAGCTACTTAGAGATGCACAAACCTTTAGTAAGACAGTCCTAAACACTTTAAATCAGCATATCAAGCCAACTTGTTTTCATGAAATACACTCTATTGAGTAATAAATAAAGCCGTAAACGTAAGGATTATATTGCTGTAAAAATACTGAAAAACGCGACTGGTTTGGAAACTTGCTACTTGTGGTAACTCTAGTACTTAATAGGACTCGAGCTGTTTAGAGTTTAATCAAGCAAACGTTTTATTGTTCATGTTTATGTTTTGTGTCTCATTTTATAAACAAATCAATAGGAAAGTATTCAACTCTATTTATAATCTCCGCGCTTTTAAAAGCTGTCTAACAGTATGAAAAATTAGGAAATTATAATGAAAAAAGTATTGCCATTATTGGCTTTAGGTGCAGTGGTTGCTTCAGCATCAGTTCAAGCAAAAGGTAACTGGTATGTTGGTGCTGATTTGGTAAATTCAGATCTTAAAGTTAAAAGCTTGTCAAAAGATTTTTCTGCGACAGGTCTTAGCTTTGCTGTAGGTAAAGAGCTTCAATATTCAGAAAACTTCAAACTAGCTTTTGAAGGTGAGTACATATACTTTGGCGACTTTGAAGAAACATTTTCTTACATGGGGTGGCCGGTTAAATTTAGTGTTGATGCTTCTGCGTTCAATTTCAATGCGAAGCCTAAATACCAATTTGCAGGTACAGGCTTCTATGTTGGTGCGATTGCTGGCCTTGGTGTAATGAGTGTTTCTTATGAAGTGAAATCATCTAGCACTGTTACCGATGATGGTCGTGATGTAGGCTTTAACTACGGTGTTGAGGCTGGTTATGAGTTCGCTTCAGGTTTGGTTGTATCTGGTGGCTACCGTGCTTCTTCGGTAAGTATTGATGCCGAAAACGGTGGCAGCGAAGATTTTGATTTTGACAGCCTGTACGTTGGTGTTGATTACAAGTTTTAAGCTCGCGTAAGCAAAACATAGATACTAAAAAGGAGCCGTTAGGCTCCTTTTTTGATCAGATTATCAATCAACTCATAATGGTGATCTTGTACGCCTGCAAGGTTGCCATATTTGGGTTGATGGCGGTCATTTTCTTTCGCGTGTTGCCAGCCAATGGTGTGACGCACAAAATGCTCTGCAAACGCGTGGGAAACTTCCAAGCAACCTGCCAGCACGGTATCAACATAACTTTGCATGATTGGGCTCTTTGCGCATGGTGGTAGTGGCTCGTCTTTTACGTAAACCCAAATGTCATGTTCTTGGTTAAAACTCGCATCTGTTTCGATTTGATCTGGCTGAAGTTGAATACGATGATAACCTCGCTCACGGCGGTCGAATTCTGCGAGCGCTTCTTTATTCACTTCGAGTAAAACGCCATTAACCTGTCCATCGCCTTGGTTCACCACTAATGGAGAGAGGCTGTAGCTGTCGTCAATCTTCCCCCAGTAGCGAACCAACCCATGTGCTATGACGGGAATGGCTTCTCCCGTTTGTCCGGTTAATTTACGTGACGCAGAATTAATCAAACTGCCATAGCCAAATATGTACAT
Organism: Vibrio sp. Vb2880; assembly: GCF_033337975.1. Classification (NCBI taxonomy): domain Bacteria; kingdom Pseudomonadati; phylum Pseudomonadota; class Gammaproteobacteria; order Vibrionales; family Vibrionaceae; genus Vibrio; species Vibrio sp. Vb2880. Next base: position 71,867 of record NZ_JAWORT010000008.1, on the reverse strand, counting down.
TGTCGTTGCATCCCTTAACTGATAGTTGTGCCTCTCATGTTTATACCTAACCCGCATCTGAAGCACAACTTTACCTCTTAAGTATAATCTTAATTATAAACATGTATTTTTTATGCATGTTTATGGTAGCATCAATATGTAGTTGAGTTAACCAGCATCGAGAGACGCTTGAGGGCAAGATAATGCTGAATATCACCGATAAAAAAGTAGAAGAAAAAATCCCCGCATGGCTGCGATTAGGCTTTCGGCCGTTTTTTCTGTTTGGGTCGATTTACGCCATTGTTGCGATTGCGTTGTGGGTGTGGATGTTCCAAGGCGGACAGCCAAACGCATTAGCCGTGCCTGCATTGTGGTGGCACGTACATGAAATGTTGTTCGGTTTTTCGATGGCCATTGTAGTTGGCTTTGTACTGACCGCGGTACAAAACTGGACTGGCATTAATGGTACCAAGCATTACATGCTTCTGGCTTTATTTGGCTTGTGGTTAGTGCCCCGCATATTGCTTTGGACACAAGCACCGTTATGGTTAACCAGCAGTATCGAAGCGGTATTTTTACTGTTTGTCGCCTATGAGGTGGGCATTCGTGTGTATCGAGCCAAAGGTTGGCGTAATTTGTTTTTCGTTCCACTGTTTCTTTTAGCCATCTTTGCGAACTTTGCAAGCTACGCAACGATAAAAGGTATGCCGCCCTTTAGCTCTTCAGCGGTGTGGCAAGCAATGCTGTGGTGGTTTACCTTGCTGTTGTCAGTGATGGGCGGACGTGTAATTCCATTTTTTACTGCGCGTCGATTTAATTTCGAAAAAGCGCAACCATTGGCTTGGTTAGAGTGGTTCGCGAACTTGCCATTGGTAATGCTATTTGTGCTGAGCTTTTTCCCTGTGACGTTTGCAGAACTAGGTAGTCCTTTGATGCTATTTGCAGGTGTTGCTCAGTTGGTGCGTTTTGTTCGCTGGAAACCTTGGTTAACCCTGAACGAGCCTTTAGTATGGTCGCTGCATGCTGCGTATTTGTGTTTACCACTAAGCTTAATTTTGCGAGGCGTCTGGGGAGATGCATTTGCCAGCCATAACCTCATTCACCTGTTTGCGATAGGTGCGTTAGGCGGTTTGATTTTAGCGATGATTACACGGGTGACGATGGGACATACTGGTCGCATGATCTACAAAGGGCCAAACATGAGCCTTGCGTTTGCAGCGATTACCGCGGCAGCTTTGGTTCGCAGTTTCGCCGTGATCTTTGATCCAGCGAACATGATACTGTGGATTGATATCAGCGGTGGATTATGGATTGTTGCGTTTGGGCTATTTGTGTGGCGCTTTGGTGTGATGCTTGTGACCCATCGTGTGGATGGTCACCCCGGATAAGATTCTAATGTGAGTAGAGAAAAGAGGAGCCGCGTGCTCCTCTTTTGGTTTTTGTTCTTTATAGGTTTAGTGTTTATTCGTCTTCGTCGTCCGCTTTATTCGTGAGCCCCAAGCGTTTAAATAGCCACCACTCTAGACCAAAAATGACAATTAAGGCGATGCAGAACCAGGTGAATGCCATGGTGGAATCCACGCCTGGCATTCCACCAACATTGATACCGAGTAAACCTGTTAAGAAGCTGGTTGGTAGAAAAATCGTTGCTACCAAAGTAAACAGGTAACTGTTTTTATTGGTTTTCTCATCACGATGATGTTTGATCTCTTCTTGGAAAAGCGCCACTTCTCCAAGATAAAACTCAAGTGTTTCATTTATGCGCGTAATATTATTGTGTGCGAAGCGATATTGATGAGGTCTCAAAGCAATCAATTCTGATTCTGACTCCACAAGATCACGGATAGCGTACTGCTGAGGGCGAATAAAACGCTTGATAGAAATCAGTGCTTTTTGAGTCGCCATATGTTTGTACGTCGACTCATCATTCACGTCGAACTGGTTTAGTGTTTCTTCAATCGTATCAAGGTAAATGTCTATTTTACTGTTTAATCCTTCAATGATCTGATGAAGTAAACTGGCAAGACTTTTTGGGCCTTTGTGTTCCGCTAATGCTTGGCGAATCTCCATGATCGCGCGTGATGGAATTTTACGAGTTGAAATGAGTGCGCCTTGAAAGTAGAGAATTCGAATACTAAGCATATCTTCTGGTGATGCATTGCCGTTCATATTGACGCCTCGTAAAATCAACATGAAGTTCTCGTCATCCAAAGGATGGAAAGATGGTCGGCTTTCGTCGGCTAATAGATGATCAACCGTAGCTCGAGGTACTTGGTTCTGCTCCAGCCAACCACGAATATCAGGATGCAGCCGTTCGCAATGGTACCAATGCTTAGCTTGAATTTGCTCTGCCGTGGTGGATTGTTGAGTTGCTTCTGGGGTTGAGAAGTCCCAATGTTCAATCATAAAACCCATTTTCTTTTCCTTGTTTGAGCCGATACCAAAATAACCTCAAGATACTTCTTTCGCGAGAATTGCATTGCCATACAGAGGCAATACTCTGAGTACGGTACTCTGAAGTCATTGATGCATTATTTTTCAAATGAGTATGATTGTATTTAACGCCAAATGTCTATGAATAGTTGTTCTTAAACAACAAAACAAAAAGCCTGCAACTAAGCAGGCTTTATTGTGGGGGAGGGAGGGGAGCTGTTAGCCAACTTGAGAAAGATTAACCACTTTCTGTTGTAGCTTTTTCTTTAAATAGTCCGTTAAGGCCTGTTTTTCTTCCTCGTTCATGTAAAGACCAAGCTTAGTACGGCGCCATAAAATGTCTTCATCGGTCATTGCCATTTCATGGTTCATTAAGTAATCGATCTCACGTTGGTAAACACCACCTGCTTGTGCCGAGAACGTTTGTCCTAAGTCAGCTTCACTTGTTGTGCCTTCCATTAAGTTCCAGGTTTGGGTACCAAACTGTGTGACATAACGAAGAATCAATGCTTCTGGCGCCCAAGTGTATTTAGCGTGAATTTGTTTAGCTAATTGTTCACGACTACAGCTGAAGTTACCACCAGGAAGGGTTTGGTTGGCCGTCCAGTCTTTACCCATTTCAGGTAGGAACGGAGCAAGTTTCTTCATTGCTGCTTCACCTAACTTACGGTAGGTCGTTAACTTACCACCAAAAACAGAAAGCAGAGGTGCATGGTCGTATTCCGCATCGAGCTCTAGCGTGTAGTCTCGTGTGATTGCTTGCGGAGAGTCAGATTCATCGTCACATAAAGGACGAACACCGCTGTATGTCCAAACTACATCTTCGCGAGTCAACTGGTGGACAAAGTGTTGGTTTACGATATCAATGAGGTAATCGACTTCGTCATCTGAGATCGACACTTCACGTGGGTCACCTTTGTATTCCACATCTGTTGTACCAATGATTGAGAACTTATCTAAGTAAGGAATCATAAATACGATGCGATTGTCTTTGTTTTGAAGAATGTAGGCTTGCGGTTCGTTGTGGATACGAGGAACAACGATGTGCGAGCCTTTGATTAAGCGAATGTTACGAGGAGAGGCTTGCTCTAATCCATCATCAAAGAACTGTTTTACCCAAGGCCCCGCAGCATTGACTAACGCTTTCGCTTTACGTTCGAAACGTTGGTCTGTCATCACATCGTGAATAGTAACATGCCAGATACCACCTTCACGGTGTGCTTTTTCCACGCGGCAGTAGTTACGCACTTCAGCATGGTTTTCGCGAGCCGCAAGAACGTTCAGTAATACTAAACGTGCATCATCAACCCAACAGTCAGAGTATTCGAAACCCGTTTTCATTTCTGGTTTTAGCAAGCCAGATTTCGCAAGGTTGACGGTTTTACTGCCTTGCAGCGTCGTACGTTTACCCAAGTTATCGTAAAGGAAAAGGCCACAACGAATCATCCAAGCTGGGCGTAGGAATGGGCGATGCGGTAAACGGAAACGCATTGGTAGTGCGACGTGTGGTGCTTTACGAAGAATAACCTCACGCTCTGCGAGCGCTTCCGAAACTAAACGAAACTCGTAGTGTTCAAGGTAGCGTAAACCGCCGTGTATCAGTTTAGAACTTGCTGAAGAAGTCGCAGATGCGAAGTCATTTGCTTCATATAAGCCAACACTCAAACCTCGGCCTGCTGCGTCTGCCGCAATACCAGCTCCGTTAATGCCGCCACCGATTACGATCAAGTCTAAGGTAGTGGATGAGCTAGTAGTGGAAGCATTATTTTGTATACTCATAAATTTGACCTCTTGGTGAGCGAACGAGCATTTTAGAACATGATGTAATCCTAGCTCAGGTTTCGTTTGTGATCATCTATTATTTTCGTTTGTGAGCGTTTTGTGTGATTTAGACACAAAAAAACCTCTGTCTAATTAAGACAGAGGTCATTTGAGGGGGAATTATACGATTGACGTTACTCGTTTTCGGAGTTTGATTCGTTAGCTTCAACCACTTCAAGTGGGATAGAAGCTTCCTTCAAAATTGACAAGATTTCTTCTGGTGGCAGCTTATTGGTAAAGATCATGTTGAGCTGTGCAATATTGCCTAGTTTCACCATAGCATTGCGCCCGAACTTGGTGTGGTCTACGGCAAGAAATACACTACGGCTATTGTCAATGATCGCTTGTTTTACCCGGACTTCGTGGTAATCAAAGTCTAATAGTGAGCCATCGAAGTCGATACCGCTAATGCCGAGAATACCAAAGTCGAGACGGAACTGTTTAACGAAATCGAGGGTAGCCTCGCCAACAATACCACCGTCTCTGCTGCGGACTTCTCCACCCGCTAAAATGACTTTGATTTCAGGGTTAGGGAAAAGAATGGTCGCAACATTGATGTTGTTGGTGACAACACGCAACTGTTTATGATTTTTATTGAGCGCTCGCGCAACTGCTTCTGGTGTAGTGCCAATATCGATGAATAGTGTGGCACCATCTGGAATGTGTTTGACTACCTCGTCTGCAATGACATCTTTTTCATTGAAGTTGAGCGCTTTACGCGTGTTGTAAGATGTGTTTTCAGAACTGAGAGGAATAGTGGCTCCACCGTGATAACGACGAATTTTGTTGTCATCGGCGAGTTCATTGAGATCGCGTCGGATGGTTTGTGGGCTGACATTGAATCTTTCTACCAACTCATCCGTGCTGACATAGCCTTGTTTTTTCACCAGCTCAACAATCTGCTGGTGTCGAGGTATTTGCTTCACTTACCACTCCCTTGTGCATTGGTAACGGCCAATGCTTCAAATTCGAAGCTCTATTGTGCTCGAATTTGCTCGTTGTGAGAAGTAAGCGAGTTCAGGAATCGGGGATAAAGCGCAAAAAGAGCGCACAAATGGCGCTCTTTTTTTCTTATGGAGATGAGATTAATCTTCTTCGTCGTGAAGTTCAGACCAGGTTTGTGCACATTTCACTGCACGTTTCCAGCCCTTGTAACGACGATTGCGTTTTTCTTCATCATCGTGTGGCTCAAAGGTGCGATCAAGTACCGCTTTATTCTGCAACTCATCAATGCTATCCCAGTAACCAACTGCAAGGCCGGCAAGGTAGGCTGCACCAAGAGCGGTAACCTCAGTTACTTGAGGGCGGTGTACTTCTGTGTTCAATACATCGGATTGGAATTGCATTAGGAAGTTGTTCGCTACTGCACCACCATCGACTCGAAGGTTCGCAAGCTTAATGCCTGAGTCAGCTTGCATCGCATCCAGTACGTCACGAGTTTGATAAGCGATGCCTTCCAATGTTGCACGGATGATATGGTTTGAATTCACACCGCGAGTAAGGCCGACAATCGTGCCACGTGCGTAGGCATCCCAGTATGGTGCGCCTAAACCAGTAAATGCAGGCACGACATAAACGCCGTTTGATGTATCCACTTTTGTCGCGAAGTATTCAGAGTCTTCTGCACCGTTTAGGATTTTCAATTCATCGCGTAGCCATTGGATAGAAGCTCCACCCATGAATACGGCACCTTCAAGTGCATAAGCTGGTTCGCCTGCAGGACCACAAGCCAAAGTTGTTAGAAGACCATGTGTCGAAGTGACTTTTTCTTGGCCCGTATTCATTAGCAAGAAACAACCCGTACCGTAAGTGTTTTTCGCTTGACCCGCTTCAACACACATTTGGCCGTAAAGCGCCGCTTGTTGGTCACCTGCGATTCCAGAAATAGGAATACGAGTACCGCCTTTACCACCGATGTTGGTTTTACCGTAAATTTCCGATGAGCGCTTCACTTCTGGCATCATAGATGCTGGGATGCCAAGCTCATCTAACATTTTTTGATCCCAACATAGATCGTTGATGTTAAACAGCATGGTACGCGATGCGTTAGTGTAGTCGGTTACGTGAACGCGACCTTGAGTCATCTTCCAAACTAACCAAGTATCGACAGTACCAAACAACAGCTTACCTGCTTCTGCGTCTTCTCGTGCGCCTTCAACATTGTCCAGAATCCATTTAACTTTGGTACCGGAGAAGTAAGGGTCAAGCACCAAACCAGTGTTGTCACGTACATAGTTTTCGAGACCGCGTGCTTTTAAATCTTCACAGATATCAGCAGTACGGCGACATTGCCATACAATCGCATTGTAAACGGGTTTACCTGTTTCTTTGTTCCAGACGATGGTCGTTTCACGCTGGTTAGTAATACCGATAGCCGCTAATTGGTCGCTACGGATGCCAGACTTAGCTAGAGCTTCTACTAAGGTAGAGCTTTGTGTTGCCCAGATCTCCATTGGATCATGTTCAACCCAACCAGCTTCTGGATAAATCTGAGTAAATTCGCGTTGCGCGACGCTTACGATGTTCGCATCATGATCAAGAATCACTGCGCGAGAGCTTGTTGTACCTTGGTCTAGGGCAACAATGTATTTTTGCTCAGTCATGGTAAGAATCCTTTTGTTTCGTTATTTATATTTTAGTAAATGTTCGAGTTACGTCAGTTTTAAGCTCTAGCTTCTTCTGTTTCTTCTTCCGTCTCACATTGGTTTGGAATCGTGCAACCGTGACCTTGTTGTGGAAGGTAAGCGGCAATCGCTTTTGGATACAACCAACCACCAAAACACGCACCTGCAATCGGAGCAAGTAAAGGCACGATAAAGTAAGGAATGTCTTTAGCACCTGTCAGAGCGTAATCCCAACCAGCGAAGTAAGCGAACAGCTTTGGTCCAAAGTCACGAGCAGGGTTCATCGCAAAGCCTGTTAGTGGGCCAAGTGAACCACCGATGACGGCAATCAAAATACCGATCAATAGAGGGTTCATTGCGCCACGTGCCGCGCCGTTATTTTCATCGCCCAGAGCCAGAATCGCAAACATCAGCACAGCAGTGATAACGAATTCCACAGCAAAAGCACCAAAGAAAGAGAGGGAGGCATGCGGATAGGTTGAGAAGATACCAGCAGTTGCTAGTGCATCTTGGCTGCTGCGAACGAAGTTATGAGCGATTTCGTAGTCGGTGAAAAGGTTGCTGTATAAGCTGTATACCAATGCAGCAGAACAGAATGCCCCAAGCATTTGAGCGATAATGTATGGCACCACTTTCGCCTTATCAAAACCATGGAACATAGCAAGTGCGATGGTAACGGCAGGGTTGATGTGTGCACCAGAGACGCCAGCCGTACAGTAAATAGCGATGGCGACACCGAAGCCCCATACAATACTGATTTCCCATTGTCCAAATGATGCGCCTGTTAGAACTAAGGCTGCAACACAGCCTACGCCGAAGAAAATAAGTAGTCCTGTACCGATAAACTCGGCCAAACATTCTCCAAGCAGAGAGGGGTGTTTGTTCGTTGTCATGTTAAAAGTCCTTTGATCATTTTTGCCTGTCTAGCACGATACTATTGTGCATATATAAACGTTTGCGAAAACAAACGAGCGTTAAAAATGAGCGTTTGAGCATAAATTTGTTAATCAAAGTCTTCGTTTTTGTTAAATGGCGCATCTTTTAACCGGAAAAGAACACAACGAAAATAATTTATTTGTCACGAGGCCAGTGTTGAGAGCGCTCAAATTACCGATGTGAAAAAGAATGCACAACTGGTAAGAGGAGTTTTGTGAAGCTGCTACGTGCTTGGAGACTTATTGCACAGAACTTGTGTAGCAATTAACCCTAAAGGAGTAGCGGAATGTCAAATGTATCAAGGGATAGCAGTGATATAAAAAATACGCTGTCATGTTTGGACTTTTAGAAAAAATCGTCATCCCATTGGTACCAATAGGATGAGTTGAGAAGAGAATAAACGCTGTTAATGTCTTGTGTTTGTGAATCATTGCTTCGGCTTGTATTCAAATAAAAATTGTTTTTTTTATTTCGTTTGATGCTAAACGTGATCGTTTTTCAGTTTTATAGTTATTAGTTGGTTCGGAGCGAGTAGGGCAGGCGTAAATCGCCCTTTTTACGGTTAGTTTATGTTCTAATTCGAGCTTTTGTTTCAAAGGTTTCGAATTGGAATGCTCAAGTGAGAGGTTTGAATATCAGTTTCATATTAACGAATCTTGAGTAAAGTTGAACGATGATCTAATTAATGCTCATATAATTTACTGTATTTACTTACATTTAATCCATGTGCAACATTTGTCACAGAAATAAAATCCTAACTCCATACAATTCATGAACTTTCGAACGAAGATTTGTTTTGTTTCGTTCGCTCCTTTTGTGTTTTTACCATCGCATACAAAATAATGAGGTTCCTATGTTTGGAATATTCAAACCTAAGGCGCACATTGATCGTCTGTCCCCTGGCAGCATCGATAGCACCTACTCTCGCCTCCGTTGGCAACTCTTTATCGGTATCTTTGTTGGCTACGCCGGTTACTATCTAGTTCGTAAAAACTTCAGTTTGGCGATGCCTTATCTTATCGAGCAAGGCTTTAGCCGCGGAGACTTAGGTGTCGCCTTGGCAGCTGTTTCCATTGCATATGGTCTCTCTAAGTTTCTAATGGGCAGCGTTTCAGACCGCTCCAACCCTCGCTATTTCCTTAGTGGCGGCCTATTGATGTCTGCATTAGTGATGTTTTGCTTTGGCTTTATGCCATGGGCGACTGGTAGCGTCACTGCGATGTTCATTTTGCTTTTCTTGAACGGTTGGTTCCAAGGGATGGGGTGGCCTGCTTGTGGCCGAACCATGGTGCACTGGTGGTCACGTAAAGAGCGTGGTGAGATCGTTTCGGTTTGGAACGTGGCGCACAACGTGGGTGGCGGCTTGATTGGTCCACTATTTATTCTTGGCCTGTGGGCATTTAACGATGATTGGCGCACTGCATTTTATGTTCCTGCATTTTTCGCCACGTTGGTTGCTGTGTTTGTTTGGATGACGGTTAGCGATACCCCTCAGTCTTGTGGTCTGCCTCCTATTGAAGAATACAAAGACGATTACCCAGATGACTATGACAAGTCCCATGAACAAGAAATGACAGCGAAGGAAATCTTCTTCAAATACGTCTTCAACAACAAACTTCTTTGGTCGATTGCAATTGCAAACGCATTTGTTTACCTAATTCGTTACGGCGTACTGGACTGGGCACCTGTTTACCTAAAAGAAGCGAAGGATTTCTCGGTAGATAAATCGTCATGGGCTTATTTCTTATACGAATGGGCTGGCATTCCAGGAACACTATTGTGTGGTTGGATCTCTGACAAATTGTTCAAAGGTCGTCGTGCACCTGCTGGTATCTTATTTATGGTGCTAGTGACAGTTGCAGTGATGGTTTATTGGTTTAACCCTGCGGGCAACCCAACAGTCGATATGATGGCGCTTATTGCAATTGGCTTCCTAATCTATGGTCCGGTTATGCTGATCGGTTTGTACGCACTTGAACTCGCTCCGAAGAAAGCCGCAGGTACTGCCGCTGGTCTTACTGGTTTGTTTGGATACCTGGGTGGGGCAGTTGCCGCAAACGCGATTTTGGGCTACACCGTAGACCACTTTGGCTGGGATGGTGGCTTTATCATCTTAGTGGGTTCTTGTATTACTTCTATCGTGTGTTTGATGTACGCCTTCTTAGGTGAACGTGCGCACCACGAGCAAAAAGAGCGTGAGAAGGAAGCGCTAGCGTAATATTTATTTAAAGAGGCAGTGGAATACTGCCTCTTCGCTTTATCAAGGAAATAACAATGAAAACAAAGTCAGTATGTCTTACTTTTTTAGCACTTAGCCTTTCTGCTGGTGCGATTGCGAAGCCGCTTGTCATTGCGCACCGTGGCGCATCGGGCTACTTGCCTGAGCACACGCTAGAAGCCAAAGCACTTGCTTACGCAATGAAACCTGACTACATAGAGCAAGATGTGGTAATGACGAAAGACGACCAGTTGGTCGTGTTGCATGACCATTATCTCGATCGCGTAACGGATGTTGCGGAGCGTTTTCCTGATCGTGCACGTAAAGATGGTCGTTATTACGCGATTGATTTCACTCTGGCGGAAATCAAATCCTTGCGAGTAACTGAAGGCTTTAATATCGATGACAAAGGCAACAAAGTAGCGGGCTATCCAACCCGATTCCCTATGTGGAAATCTGATTTCACCGTGCCGACGTTTGCTGAAGAGATTGAGCTGATCCAAGGCTTAAACAAAACGCTGGGTTATGACATCGGTATTTACCCAGAAATTAAAGCGCCTTGGTTCCATCGTCATGAAGGTAAGGACATTTCTAAAGCAGTACTTAAAGTCTTGAAGCAGTACGGTTACGGCTCTCAAGACGACAAAGTCTACCTTCAGTGTTTTGATGCGAATGAACTTCAACGCATCAACAGTGAACTCATGCCTGCAATGGACATGGACTTAAAGCTCGTTCAGCTTATGGCTTACACGGACTGGAACGAAACTATGGTGTACAAAGGCGACAAGGCAACACCATACAGTTATGACTGGATGTTCGAAGCCGACGGAATGAAGAAAGTAGCGAGTTACGCGGAAGGAATTGGACCTTGGAAGCCGATGCTGGTGGATGATAAGTCAACCAAAGACAATATCATCATCAAGCCGTTGATGAAGGCTGCAAAAGACGCTGGCTTGCAAGTGCATCCATACACGTTCCGCGCCGATCCAGGACGCATTCCAGCGTACACTGACAGCTTTGAAGGCATGATGGATGTGTACTACAACCAAGTAAAAGTGGATGGCTTGTTTACTGATTTCCCAGATAAAGCGGTCAGCTTTTTAAATCAGTAATCACGCATTTTGCTGTAAGCTAAAAAATCCCCCAACAGTTTCCTGCTGGGGGATTTTTCGTAGGGCTAATTCACGAATGAATTAGTTGTTTTTATGCAGTTCGCTGTTCAGTTCAACCGCGCTCTTGTTTGCAAGACACTCGATTTGACCTGTTACAGAGTTACGACGGAACAGTAGGTCAGACACACCAGCAAGATCGCGTGCTTTCACCACTTCTACTTCTTGGCCAGCAGAATCTAGCATACGTACTTTAGAACCAGCAGTTACGTATAGACCTGATTCGATAGTACAACGGTCACCCATTGGGAAGCCAAGACCTGCGTTCGCGCCTAGTAGCGAGTTTTCACCGATAGAAACCACAACTTTACCGCCGCCAGATAGCGTACCCATGATAGATGCGCCGCCGCCGATGTCAGAGCCGTTACCAACCACTACGCCAGCAGAGATACGACCTTCAACCATGCTCACGCCAGTTGTACCCGCGTTGAAGTTGATGAAGCCTTCGTGCATTACCGTTGTGCCTTCGCCAACGTGTGCGCCAAGACGTACGCGAGAAGTGTCAGCGATACGAACGCCAGTTGGTACCACGTAGTCCACCATTTTAGGGAACTTGTCTACGCAATCTACGCTTAGTGCACGACCCGCTAGGCGAGCTTCGATTTGACGCTCTGCTAGTTCAGGTAGATCGATTGGACCTTCGTTAGTCCATGCGATGTTGTGTAGTAGACCGAAGATGCCGTCTAGTACCGTGCCGTGCGGTTGAACTAGGCGGTTAGAGATAAGTTGAAGTTTTAGGAAACCTTCAGCAACGCTTTGTGGCTGTTCGTCAGTTGCAAGGATAACCAGTACAAGTGGTTGTGCTGATTCTGCTGCTTTTGCTGCGAAAGAAGCGTTTGCCGCATCGCCGTTTGCTTCAAATGCTGCTGCCAGTTCTGCGCTTTGTGCTGCAGAGATCTCGATAGCTTGGTTGCCTTGCTCGTAACCTGCTACTGCTGCTAGTGCGTTAACAAGCGCTTCGCTTGGGTTAAGAACTGGGTTTGGGAAAAACGCTTCGATGATTTTGCCGTCGCGATTTTTAGTTGCCGTACCAAAGGCTAGAGAGAAGAAAGCCATAGTTGATCTCCATGTGTTGAGTCTTGTGTCTCGTCTGTTCACTGACAAGAAATAATTAAGTTGTCAGTCATCATAAAGAGAGTGTTGGGGAGTTTAAAGAGGGGAAATGGAGAAAGTCTGTAGATGGATACCTTTTGTCTTTTTAGAGATATGTTTGTCTGATGAGAAATGTGTCGCAAAAGCCTTACCAGACCGATTTTGGGCAGAGACACAGTGAAGTTGGAGAAGGGGGCATAGCAAAAAATAAGGGGAGGACCGAAGTCACTCCCCCTACACTGGGTTTGTTGGATTTACTGGCTTTGGATAGTAAAGCGATAAATCGACTTAGAGGCTTAGCTCGCCGACCTCTACTGCAAGTGCAACCGTTGCCCCTACCATTGGGTTGTTACCCATGCCGATGAAGCCCATCATTGCAACGTGCGCTGGTACAGAAGAGCTACCCGCGAACTGAGCATCGGCGTGCATGCGACCCATAGTGTCGGTCATTCCGTAAGATGCAGGGCCTGCCGCGATGTTATCTGGGTGTAGAGTACGACCAGTACCACCACCTGATGCTACAGAGAAGTAAGGCATGCCTTCACGGTTACGTTCTGCTTTGTAGATACCTGCTACTGGGTGTTGGAAGCGAGTCGGGTTAGTTGAGTTACCAGTGATGCTCACATCCACTTGTTCTTTATGCATGATAGCCACGCCTTCACGCACATCGTCTGCACCGTAGCAAAGGATCTCACCACGTGGACCTTGGGAGAAACGGCGACGTTCTACTTCCACTAACTCACCAGTTTGGTAGTTGTATTGAGTGCGTACGTAAGTGAAACCATTGATGCGTGAGATTAGGTAAGCGGCGTCTTTACCCAAACCATTTAGGATAACTTTCAACGGATTTTTTCGTGATTTGTTAACGTTCAATGCGATTTTGATAGCGCCTTCTGCCGCAGCGAATGACTCGTGACCGGCAAGGAAAGCAAAACAGCCACTTTCTTCATTCAATAGACGAGCCGCCAATGCACCGTGACCGATACCCACTTGGCGCTGCTGCGCTACGCTGCCCGGTTTTGTGCAGGCTTGAAGACCTTCACCGATGATGTTTGCCGCTTCTTCTGCTGTTTTTGCTCCGCGGAAAATCGCCAAAGCAGTGCCCAGTGTGTAGGCATCGGCAGCGCTTTCAAACGCGATAGGTTGAGTGTCCATCACCAATGCTTTTGGGTCGATACCACGATCCATACAGTATTGGTAAGCCTCTTCCAGAGAAGATAGTTGCATTTCGTCTAATGTGCGACGTACAGATTCAGTAATCGGAGTGTTCATAATCTCTTCCCTCTTGGTGGCAATTATTGTTGGCGTGGGTTGATGGTCGTTACGGCTTCGTCAAAACGACCGTAAGTCCCCGTTGCTTTGTCTGCGGCTTCTGCAGCAGATACGCCTTCGTTGATGGCTTTCATCATCTTGCCGAGGTTGAGATATTGGTAACCAATCACTTCTTTGTTTTCGTCTAGCGCGAGTTTTGTTACGTAGCCTTCAGCTAACTCCATGTAACGCACGCCTTTTGCTTTAGTTGAGTAGCTAGTACCCACTTGGCTGCGTTGAGTTTGACCAAGGTCTTCCAGTGCCGCACCAATTTCCAAGCCGCCTTCAGAGAAAGCAGATTGAGTACGACCGTAAACAAATTGAAGGAAGATTTCGCGCATCGCGACGTTGATAGCATCACATACCAAGTCGGTATTCAGTGCTTCCAGAATAGTTTTGCCTGTTAGGATTTCTGCGGCCATCGCGGCTGATTGAGTCATGCCTGAACAGCCGATCGTTTCGATCAAAGCTTCTTCGATGATGCCGTTTTTGACGTTAAGAGTCAGTTTTGCTGCACCTTGTTGAGGAGCACAAGCACCAACGCCGTGGCTAAGACCAGAAATCGCGATAACGTCTTTTGGATTGATCATTGCGCCTTCAACAGGGATCGGTGCAGATGCATGAAGATCGCCGCGTTGAATCGGGCACATTGATTGGATTTCGTGTGAGTATTGCATAGTGTTTTCCCAGTGTACGATATCCAGCCTATTTGTCAGACTCAACGGCGTTGACTGCTCTTATTCGCTCCATCAAATAGAAAACTATGTTCAGGAGGTTCATGCGTTTGTCGCCTTGTTGAGTTAACAACTATTTTGGATATCTTTTTAATTTTTGAGAAAACAGGAGCGGGGTTGGAGAAGAGTTGAATTGCTCACTACAGAACTCTCGCTTTCACAACATAAGCGAAAGCACTTCCAACAGGGCTGACCTGTTTTCGTTTCTGTAGGAGTCATTAGCTTTAACAGCGGTTCGAATCTTTCGATTCCGGTGGTACCCCATCACCGAACCCATTTAGACTAGAGCTAAGTCACACTAATCTGCAACATGAAATTTAGAGTAATTTGGGATATTAAATCGGTTCTTTATATTCTCAGAGATATATGGAGATAAACGGAAGGAATAAAAAAACGCCGCATAATGCGACGTTTTTTCTAAACAAATGAGAGGCTTATGCAGCGTCTTCTTGCTCGCTATCTTCTTCAACAGCTTCAAGCTTCTTTGCTTTTTTTGGTGCAGGTTTACGTTTTGCACCAAGAGCGTAAAGCACTTCTTCTTTGTTTTGCGCAAGGAACATTGCAAGATCTTCTTGCTTACCTTCGTCTTCTAGAAGTTCACTTTTACCCAGCAGTGAGAATAACTCGTCTGCCATATCCAGCATTTTGTCGTATGCGTCAGCTTCCGCTTTAGAGGTAAAAGTCATTTTCTCTTCTCCATTGCGTTCTACCACGTACTTGACGATTACAGCCATGGTTGGTCCCCTAATTTGGTGTATTGATACTGGCTTTTTATACAGTTTTTGACCAATCAAGTCTAGCGACAAGCCTCAGAATGAGAGACACGTACAACTAACTGACTAGCATTTAAACTATCTTGGTTTCACTTTGCGGGTTTGTCCGTCAAAGGAAGGTTTGTTGGTCGCTCCCAATCTTGGCAAAATTCGATAAACGTTTTGAGCAATGGGCTTTGATATTTCTCTTTATGAACCAGTAACCAGAAGCGACGTTTCATATCTAAAGGCATGTCGAGCAGTTTTACGCGGCCGTCACGAATAGCAGGTTCTGCAGACAAACGTGACAAGCAGCCCAAGCCTAACCCTGCCGATACTGAGTTGATCAACGCTTCGGTGGTATTGAGCTGAAAAGCTTCATGCCAATGTTCCAAGCGCGGTGCGACAACGCGCATAAAAAATTCGCGTGAACCAGATCCTGCCTCTCGCAATATCCATTCACTGTTTTCTAGCTCGGTTAAGTTTACTGGCCCTTCGTGCGCGGCTGGGTAATCGGGCGCGCAAATCACGCACATTTCATCTTCGCTAAACTGGGTAGACTGCAATTCAGGGTGAAGTGTTTTGCCCTCAATGAGGGCTATGTCTAACTCGTAATCGGTCAGCATGTCGCAGATTTGTGCGGAGTTAGAAATGAACAGGCTTTGAGAACGATGGTTCGTTTGCTGACGAAATTCGCTAAGCAAATAGGGCGCGACTTGGTTGCCAATGGTGTCGCTGGCACCAATGCGAAGTTGGCCCGATAGCGCTTGGTCACCATCGAAAATGCTCTCGATGTCTTTGGCTCGGTTGAGTAACTCATCCGCCAGTGGTAGCAGTTTTTGACCTTCTTGGTTCAAAATCAGTCGGTTGTTAACACGATCAAACAAGTGATGGCCGATCTGTTTTTCTAATTCTGAGAGTGCCATGCTCACTGCGGCTTTCGATAAAAAGAGACTATCAGAAGCCGCTGTGAGCGTTTTGTGCTGCGTGATCGTCGTAAACACTTTCAGTTGTTTAAGAGAAATGTGACTTGCCATACCCTACCGTTAAGTAATTCTGAACGTTTGTTTTAAATAATTAGATATATCGGAACGAAGTGCAAGCGTATTATACGTCCCATCAAGAGTGAGTCTGGTTGAGGTCATCATGATTCAAAGAACAAAAGCAAAAGTAATGGGAGCGCCAACTCCAATGGCGGGTTTGGCTCTTGGTATTGCAAGCTTGGGCTGGAGTTGGGAGAACTTCGCCGAATTACATGGCTACGGACAGTGGATTAGTGCGGGTATCGCGAGCATATTGTTGGCTATATTGGCAACCAAGTTTTTGCTACATAATCATCTGTTGAGACAAGATCTTGCTCATCCGGTTGTGGGCAGCGTGGTTCCGACATTTGCGATGGGCACTATGGTGGTATCGAACTCTCTCGGCCATTTTTACCCATTAGCTGGCGATGCGCTTTGGCTGATTGCGGTGGTTTTGCACATCGTGTTCTTGGTGAGCTTTGTTTACCATCGCGCCAAAGATTTTGAATTGCACCACATGGTTCCTAGTTGGTTTGTACCGCCTGTGGGTATCATCGTTGCGGATGTGTCTTTCTCTGGCAACCCGATGTTAGCACCAGTGGCACAAGGTGCACTGATGTTTGGTATGGTGGCGTACGCGATCATGTTGCCGATGATGATTTACCGTTTCATGTTCACCCATGAAATTCCGGATGCAGCAAAACCAACCATGGCAATTATGGCGGCACCAGCAAGTCTATCATTGGCAGGGTACTTAACGGTCACTGCGACACCATCACCAGTGATCATCGCTATGCTATTTGGTATCGCGGTATTGATGACAGCCATCATATATCTCGCGTTCTTTAAATTGCTTAGACTGCCATTCAGCCCTGGCTATGCAGCGTTTACCTTCCCGATGGTGATCGGTGCGACGGCGCTGTTTAAAATGGCGAATTGGATGGAGTTGCAAGGATTGGCTGCGCACTATGTTCAACAAGTGCGAGGCTTAGCTGGTCTTGAGTTGATTGTGGCAACATTTGTTGTCTCTTATGTGGCCTTACAATACATCAACAACTTATTGATTCAGCCACGCTTGATGCACGCTCATCACGCTTAAATAGCAGATAGGAAAAAGCCTCTTGGTCTTACAACCAAGAGGCTTTTTTATTTCAATCGGCGTCGATGTTGGACGCTAGTCTTTTTTGTAAAATCGCGACATCTCATCCAGAGAATGACGAATGATATCGACAGGAACTTTCTGTTCTTTCTCGACTTTTAACTGGCGATTCAGTTGCTGAGAGTGTCCGCCAGGGTTGACCACAAGCATCAGTTCTTTGCCGACCAATGCATAGTTGTAGTAGCTGCCTGCAATATACCAATCGCGAGAGGCAGAGCTATCAAACAAGTTATGACCAACGCTGTATGAACTCGTTGTGCCTTGAACGTCAAACAGCGTATTCATCATGGTTGGCACGACGTCAAAATGGGTCGTGCGGTAATCAACTTGCTCTGGCTGACGATTTGGCATGTACACGTAAAGAGGCACATGCACTTGAACGTCACTGTAATTACCCGTGTGGCCCCAATAGTTCATCTTATGGTCGTTAAACTCTTCACCATGATCTGATGAAATCACCACAATGGTGTTGTCTAAGTCGACGTTTTTCAGCACATCGCCAATCAAGCTATCGATGTAGTACAACGAGTTCTTGTATCGATTGTGGTAAAGCGAAGCGTCAAAATCGTTGTTGAGCAAAATGTGGTCAACGCGTTCCCAGTATGGTTTGAATTTCGCAAATTCAGGTTCGGGAAATACTGTGCCGTGGGCGGCATCGTAGAACAGAAAACCAAAGTACGGCTTGTCGCTGTCCTGCTTTTGGAACTCGATGAACTTGTCTGTTATCTGCTGATCGCGCTCGACAGCTGTTTCCCCAGTTTGTTTCAAGGTCAAGTCCGACACTTTTTTGAATACCGTGCGAGAAAGTGGCGGGCTGGTGAGCGGTGCCGAGCCAAAAATGCCCATGCGGTAGCCTTCTGCTTGCAGCGTATCCATAAACACAGGAGAGCGTTGACTTGCGTAAAAGCTTTCCCAGTAGGTCGCTGGCAAGCTGTAAAACAGGCTGAAAATACCCGCTTGAGTTGAGTTGCCGCCGCTCATATGTTGTGTGAAATTCACCGTTTTTTCGGCGAACTTGCTGACATTTGGCATGACTTCCGGCGTCGCATCACTGTAGCGCCACGCATCAACCAAGATAAACAAGACATTGGGCTGTTTCTCTTTGCTTTGCACTTGAATCGGCGCAAGCGGATAGTTGAGTGAGCTACGTTCAATGTTGGTTAACTCTACGCGGTTCTTCGATGCAATGCTCTCATCCACTAGGTCGTGTTTGTAAATAAATTTACGAGCCGTCAGCGGGTAGTAAAGTGGCCAGTTATTCGAAAACTGACTGACTTCATCGTCGTAAAGGGCATTTTTGTACGCATGAATCATCTGCGTGCTAAGCAATACAGCAAACCAAACGCTGATCAAAACGAACTTAGCTCGGCTTTCTGACAGTTGATTACTTACCCAAACGGTACAAGCGAGCCCGATCACCAGAATGGCAATTTCACTGATGAAGATTAGCCAACTCATCCAAGAAATATCGAAGACATCACCGCCACCTTCGAAAAACATACGGATTAATAGGGCGTTGATGTGAAGTTTGTATTGCTGAAAAACGAGGATATCGACTTTAAACATGATCAATAGACAGATCGCGATAGCGATCACGATACCTTTGAATGCTCGAGTCGGTAGAAAAGAGAGCAATAAACTCAACAACATAAATGGAAGAGCGATCAAGCCCAGCCAGCCATATTGAGTCGAAACCAAATAGTAACCTTGCAACAAGGTTAGCGGTTCATTCTGATTGTTAGACAACACAAAAGGATAACAAGCGATCGACAGGTACACTGCAAAGCAAGCAAAAAAAGCAATCAGCCAAGCGCTGTTGGAAGACAGTTTGCGAAACATACTTTTTGTTTGTTTATAAATTATGGGTAGAGGGAGTATAAAACAGTGTTTTTTATTATGGAATAGTTGCGACGAATGTCACATTTTGTATGGAAGTGTCAGACTTGATTGACATGTGAAAATTCAGAAGATTCATACTCTATTTGAGTAATATATAACCTTTTGTTTTTTCCGAACGCGAGATCACTGCGGGTTTAAATGGGGCTGTGCTAAGCTAGCTAACAGTTTCAATCGGCGCTCGGTATTCCCAATTTGTTTACTGTTTATCACTCCAACCAAGTTGACGTTCTTAAATCACTCCTTGTCGAACTGATTCGAATCAGTCCGCTGGAAAACCCGTTCGAAAAAGAACAAATTCTGGTTCAAAGTCCGGGCATGTCCCAGTGGCTAAAAATGGAATTGGCCAAAGAGTTTGGTGTTGCCGCGAACATTGATTTTCCGCTCCCTGCTACTTTCATTTGGGAAATGTTTACGCAGGTGTTGCCAGACGTGCCAAAACGCAGTGCGTTTAACAAAGAAGCGATGACGTGGAAGTTGATGCATCTGCTGCCGGGGCTTCTCAACCAAGAGGTGTTTTCGCCGTTAGCGCAGTACCTCAAAGATGACATTGACCACTCTAAGCTGTATCAGCTGGCTGAGAAAATTGCCGATATTTTCGATGGTTACTTGGTGTATCGTCCGGAATGGATCGCAAGTTGGGAAGCTGGGCAGAGTGTGCCAGAGCTGGAAGATGAGCATCCGTGGCAGCCGATCTTATGGCAAGCGTTGTATGATCACACTGTGTCATTAGGGCAGTCTCCTTATCACCGTGCCAACCTTTATGAGCACTTTATCGACACGTTAGAGAGTTTTAACTGCAATTTTGACCATTTGCCCAAGCGTTTGTTTGTTTTTGGCATTTCTTCGTTGCCGCCTCGCTATATGGATGCGCTAAAAGCAATTGGTGAACACATCGACGTGCATCTGATGTTCACTAACCCTTGTCGTTATTATTGGGGTGAAGTTCGAGATCGCAAATATCTGGCTCGTTTGGCGGCGAAACATCGTCAGCACGTTGTGTGGCAGGACGATCACTCGGAAGTGCAAGGTGAAACTGAGCAACTGAAAGGTTCATTGGAAGATAATGTGATCGATGAGCTGCACACCGATGTGGTCGGAAACAGTCTGTTGGCGTCCATGGGTAAACTCGGGCGCGACAATATGTATCTGTTGTCTCAGCTGGAATCTCATGAAATCGAAGCCTTTGTTGATGTTGAGCGCGACAGTCTGCTCCATCAATTGCAAGCGGATATTCTCAATCTTGAAGAACATCAAGATGACCAACAGATTGAAAACAGTCATCACAAACAAGTGGTTAGCTTGGGTGATAAATCACTGAGCCTACACGCTTGTCACAGCCCGATGCGCGAAGTGGAAGTGCTGCATGATCAACTGTTGGCGATGTTCGATGCTGACCCAACGTTAAAACCGCGCGATATTATCGTGATGGTCGCGGACATCAACGCTTACAGCCCTGCGATTCAGGCGGTCTTTGGTAACGCGCCGGGTGAGCGTTTTATTCCCTATTCGATTTCTGACCGAACCGCCGATCAAGAGAGCCCAATTCTGGCCGCATTTATGCAGTTGGTGAACTTACCCAATACGCGCTGTTTGGCATCAGAACTACTCGAACTTCTGGAAACTCCGGCGATATTAAAGCGTTTTGAACTCAGCGAAGATGATTTTTTACAAGCCAAACAATGGGTTGAGGAATCGGGAATTCGCTGGGGATTGGATGCCAATACCGGACGCGAATTTGAACTGCCGGAAACCCGTCAAAACACATGGCAATTTGGTATTCAACGCATGTTGCTTGGCTACGCGATGCCAGAATCCGCAGGTTTGTTTGAAACCGAGCAAGGCAGTTTGTCTCCGTACAACGAAGTGCAAGGCATGGGCGCAGAGCTGGCGGGCAAGTTGGCACACTTTATCCAACAAATTAGCACTTATCGAAGCAAACTTTCTCATGTTCAAACTATCGATGGTTGGCGAGAGACTTTGGTTTCACTGCTGGATGACTTCTTCTCAGTTGAGTTAGAAGGCGAAATGGCGCTCAAGTCCATTCGCGATACGCTCAGCCAACTCAAAGAGCAATTAGCTGATGCCGCATTTGATGATGCGTTATCGCCGTCGATCATCAGCCAATACCTTCAAAACAAATTATCTGGCACACGAGTCAGCCAGCGCTTCCTTGCTGGTCAAGTGAACTTTTGTACCCTGATGCCGATGCGCTCTATTCCGTTTAGAACCGTTTGTCTACTGGGGATGAATGACGGCGTGTACCCACGCTCCATGCCGCCAGAAGGCTTTGACTTGATGACAGGAAGAACCAAACCGGGCGACCGTTCGCGCCGAGATGATGACCGTTACCTATTCCTCGAAGCGATGTTGTCTGCACAACAAACGCTCTACATCAGTTATGTTGGCCGTTCAATCCAAGACAATACCGAGCGAGTGCCTTCGGTTCTGGTTTCTGAGCTGATGGAATACTGCCACCAAAACTATTGTTTAAGTGGTGATGAAGCGTTGCCTGTTGATGAGTCTGGCGACAACTTATTAAATGCGTTGGTGAATACCCACGCCATGGTGCCGTTTAGCCCAAGTGCGTTCCAAGGCATGCACGCCAGCTACGCGAAAGAGTGGATTCCAGCGGCATTGACTCAAAGCAGTCAATCGCAAGGCTATGTCCGTCGTGATTTTAATCGGGCATTAGACGACTATCTGTTGGGAGCGACGTTCCCGCTTGAGCTCGACTTAGTCGAGTTGCAACGTTTCTGGCGTTTACCAGTGCAGTATTTTTTCAATCGTCGTTTAAAAGTAATCTTTGAACCGCCGCTACCGGTGATGGAAGACGACGAACCCTTTGTTTTAGGTGGTTTGGAAAGCTATCAAATGCGTGATGAGCTGTTAGAAATCTTGCTTGAAACGACATTGATGCAGCCAGAGAAAAAAACAGAGGTGCTTAAACACTTTATGAGTCAACAGCGCGCGCAAGGCAAACTGCCGGTGGGGGCGTTTGGTGATATCGAATTTGAAACCAACCGAGTTCAGGCGGAAGAGCTGGTGGATAAACTGGCGTTTTTATCTGGTGCGCCTCAAGACGATTTGGAAATCGACCTGACGTTTGATTCCTTGTTTGAGCGAAATGAAGGCGAAGAGAAAAACGTTCGCCTAACAGGTTGGCTAACTCAATGCTACCAATCCGGTTTGATTCGCTATCGAAGCGGTAAGATTCGATCGCAGGATTACCTTGCAGCGTGGATCGATCACCTTGCCATGTCGGCGTCGGGTCATGCTAAGAAAACCCACATCATTGGTTACGATCGTAAAGAAGGCGCGCTGCATTTGATCTACCCAGAAATTGCCGATGCTCAGTATGCCAAACAGCTACTGACTGAATTAGTTCGCTTATTCTTCGAAGGCATGACTAAGCCTTTGCCTTATTTCCCGAAAACGGCGTTGGCTTGTGTTGAAGCGGGCTTTAGTCGCGGTCAGTGGGTAGATGACGAAGAGAAATCTTTGAAGAAAATGGCTGACGCATTCAATGATGGCTTCATGAGCCCGGGCGAAGGCAATAATGCGTACATCTCTCGAATTTGGCCTGCTTGGAATGATGAGTTGGCCTCAGAAGTTCGTTTGCTGACAGCATTAGTTTTGCAAGGTGCGCGCTTAGCGGTTCAAGACGCTGATGACGTAAAAGCGTAATAAAGACAGTTGGATAAAGAGAAGGAAGAGTAGGGTGGCCGCCAGAAAATCATTATTTTTTGTAGGGCGTTCGCTGTACGGCCACAAGGTCAGAGGGACCATGATACTTTTGTTTAATTCATTTGAGTTGTGCCGCCAAAAGGTTTGGCTTATCTCGTGGGGCGCATACTAACGGTACGTCTTATGGATAACCGTGAGAAAGATCTCACAAAGCTCTAAATTATCCAACTTGTTAAACATATTAATAGAATTTTTAACTATAGATCACATTTATTAGGTGATACGTCCTAGTAAATAATCCGGAGAGATTCAGCGTTATGGATCAAATGTCAGGTGCAGAGTGTCCTCTACATACGTTAGACCGCACAGAGCAACCTCAACCAACGCCACTAGAACCGATGACGTTTCCTCTGCACGGTGCGAGGTTAATCGAGGCATCAGCAGGTACAGGTAAAACCTTCACTATTGCAGGTTTATATCTGCGCCTTTTGCTTGGTCACGGCAGCGCGGAAACTCGACATCGCGTACCGCTTACGGTCGACCAAATTCTGGTCGTAACCTTTACCGAAGCGGCAACTGCGGAATTACGCGATCGTATCAGGGCAAGAATCCATGATGCGCGAATCGCGTTTGCGCGTGGACAGAGTTCCGATCCGGTGATCCAACCTTTGCTTAATGAGTTTGACGATCACAAGCAAGCCGCAGAAATTTTATTGCAGGCAGAGCGTCAGATGGACGAGGCGGCGGTCTACACCATTCACGGTTTTTGCCAACGTATGCTAACGCAAAATGCGTTTGAATCTGGCAGCCGATTTAATAACGAGTTTGTGACCGATGAAAGTCACCTAAAAGCGCAAGTTGTAGCCGATTACTGGCGCCGAAATTTCTACCCATTGCCATTTACTTTGGCGGGAGAAATCCGCCAGCTATGGGGCTCTCCATCTGCGTTGTTGTCTGACATCAGCAATTACTTAACTGGCGCGCCGTTAAGCCTTTCTGTTCCAGCAATGAAAGGCAGTTTGGCTGATCTTCATACTGAAAATTTGAAAAAAATTGATGAATTAAAAGCACAGTGGCGAGAAAGCCAAGATGACTTCTTGACGCTGATTTCAGATTCAGATATTAACAAACGCAGCTACACCAAAAAGTCTCTGCCGACGTGGTTGGAGGCGGTAAACGCTTGGGCAGCAACGGAAACCACAGGTTACGATTATCCAGACAAGCTGGAGAAATTCGCGCAAAACGTCTTGTTGGAAAAAACACCGAAAGGCAGTGCGCCGCAGCACGCGGTATTTGAAGCCATTGAAACATTTCTTGCTAACCCAATCAGCTTAAAAGCGCCACTGCTTGCTCATGCGATTGAGCATTGTCGTGTGATGCTGGCCAACGCGAAAAATCAAAAACAGTGGCTCTCTTTCGATGATTTGCTGACACAACTTTCTGCTTCTATCGATACGGACGAAAGCGAGCTTTTAGCGGCGCGTATTCGTACTTTGTATCCTGTCGCAATGATTGACGAGTTCCAAGATACCGACCCGCTTCAATACAGTATTTTCAGCCGTATTTATCTGAACAACCCGGAATGTGGTTTGTTTATGATCGGTGACCCCAAGCAGGCGATTTATGGCTTTCGTGGCGCAGACATTTTCACCTATATCAAAGCGCGTAACCAAGTAAGTGCCCACTACACGTTAGGAACCAACTGGCGTTCTAGCGCAGATATGGTGCAGGCGGTAAACCAAGTATTTGCCTTGCCTGATAGTCCATTTATCTATGATTCGGACATCCCGTTCTTACCCGTAAAATACAGTCCCAATGCCGAAAAACGCATTTGGACTATGGGTGGCCAAAAGCAACCCGCGCTGACCTATTGGTTGCAAGAAGCGGACGATAAACCGCTACCCAAAGGCGAGTATTTGACTCGAATGGCGGAGGCGACCGCAAGCCAAATCCAAACCATTTTGACGCAGGCTCAACAGGGGAAAGCGTGTCTGGTGAATGGCGAAAAACAGAAAGCGGTTCAAGCGGGCGATATCGCAGTGTTGGTTCGAACAGGTAGTGAAGGTCGAATGATCAAACAAGCGTTGGCTGATCAAGGCATTGCCAGCGTGTACCTGTCTAACCGAGACAGTGTGTTTACCAGTTCAGTGGCGCAGGATCTACAGCGTTTGCTGCAAGCGGTGCTGACTCCAGAAAATGACCGTGCGCTGCGTGCAAGTCTTGCTTCTGAGCTGTTTGCCCTCGACGCAGCAAGTTTGGATGCACTTAATAACGATGAAGTGGTGTGGGAAAACGCCGTAAACGAATTCAAAGAATATCGCAAACTTTGGATTCAACGTGGTGTGCTGCCGATGTTGCGCGCGGTGATCAGCAAACGCCATATTGCCGAGCGATTACTAGAAGAAGGTGCGAGTTCACAGGGTGAAAATGGTGAGCGAGCACTTACCGATTTAATGCACATCGGTGAACTGCTTCAACAAGCCAGTAATGAACTGGATAGCGACCACGGTCTGCTGCGTTGGCTCGCTCAGTCCATCAGTGATGCGGAAAATGGTTTGGGCGGCAGTGATGACCAAATCCAACGTTTAGAATCGGAACGTAACTTAGTGCAGATCGTAACTATTCATAAATCAAAAGGCTTGGAGTATGACCTCGTATTTCTGCCGTTTGTGTTCAGCTATCGAGAAGCCAGCGAAGCCAAATATTACGATGCAGCCAATGACCGCACGGTACTGGATATCACTGGCAACGATGCGTCCATGAAGCAAGCGGATAAAGAGCGTTTGGCGGAAGACTTACGCTTGATATACGTGGCGTTAACGCGTGCTGTGTATGCGTGTTTTATTGGAGCCTCGCCTTTGCGCAATGGCCGTTCGACCAAAGAGCCAACCGGCGTACACCGCAGTGCGATTGGCTATTTGATTCAAAATGGTCAAGAAGGTGGCATTAACGATTTGTACCAAGGTTTAACAAAGCAACAAGACGAGCTTGATTGTGTCGTTGTGGCCGATCCGCCGCAGCAACTCGAAGAGAAGTACGTAGCGCCACAAGAAGAAATACACGATCTTAGCGCGAAAGAGCTGCAAAACCCTATCGATAGAAACTGGCGCATCACCAGTTATTCTGGCTTGGTCAAGCAAGGCTCTCATCACGCCGAGCATGATGCCACGATTGAGATTACGGGTTTTGATATCGACTCATCTGAAGAACAAGACGAAGCGGATTTGGTGGAGCCAGAGCGTTCTATTTTTACCTTCCCTCGTGGTGCGCGTCCGGGTACGTTCCTGCACAGCCTGTTTGAGGAAATTGAATTTACTCAGCCAGCCACGACGGAAGAGAATACACAAATCATCCTTGGTTTGATGGAAAGCGAACAGCTCGATGAAGAGTGGTTACCCATTTTACAGCAATTGATTGATACCGTACTCGCAACGCCGTTGGATGGTAAGTCTTTGCTGCTGAATCAAAAAGCACCGTCGCAACGTTTGGTGGAGATGGAATTTTTGCTGCCGATTGAAGTTTTGTCTGCACCGGCGTTAAACCGAGTCATTCAACGTCACGATCCGTTGTCGGCGAAAGCGGGGGATTTAGGTTTCCAAACCGTGCAAGGTATGCTCAAAGGTTTTATCGACTTGGTGTTTGAACATCAAGGTAAATACTACGTGCTTGACTGGAAATCGAATCATCTTGGCGACGATGTGACGAGCTACCATGGTGAGGCTCTGAAATCGGCGATGGCGGATCACCGCTACGATTTGCAGTATCAGATTTATGCGTTAGCACTGCATCGTTTCCTAAGCAGCCGATTGGCGAATTATCAATATGATCATCACTTCGGTGGCGTGTATTACTTGTTCTTGCGCGGCATGGATGGGCAGAGTGACCACGGCATTTTTGCCGCGAAACCAACCTTAGACTTCTTACAAGAGATGGATCGTTTGATTGATGGTCAAGTACTTGAAACGCGCTCAACTCAAGCCGGGCAGATGGAGCTACTTTAATGACGACAAATCACAATCTTCATTCTGGCCAAGATAGTCTATTGGTAGTGCTGGAACGCTTGGCGCACAAAGGCGCTATTCGTCAGCTCGACTACCAATTCGCCTGTTTTATTGATTCTCAAACGCATGATGAACAGTCGGATAGCCAAGCACTGGCGTTTATCGCTGGTGTTGTCAGTAGTGAGCTTGGCAAAGGACATATCTGCCTGTCTCTGTTCGATGCACAAGGGCAATCTACGGATTTAGCCAGTAAGCTAGGGCTGTTTGGTGAGTCGGCATTGGCGCTCAACACACAGCTACAAGTCATAGACTGGATAGAACTATTACAAAATTCCAGCTTGGTCGGCGCGCAAGGAGAAGCCTTGCCGTTGATGTTCGATGGCGAGCGTCTGTATCTGCACCGCTATTGGCATTATGAAGTGACTCTGGCGGAAAAGCTTAATCACTTGGGCGCCGCAGTTAACTTGCAACCACAAGAGTTTGCGCGATTATCCGAGTTGCTCAACCATTTATTTGCACGCCAATACCATTTTCTGTTTAACGCGTTAGGCAAAGCAGTAGAAGCGGGAAGCAGCAACCAAGTGTTGCGTCAACAATTGGTGTGTGACCACCTTGATGTGGTCGCAAGCGAATCGTTGGATTGGCACGCCATTGATTCCGTGCTTAGCAATGCGCGCAAGGTTCAGGATTTGCAGCAACTGGATGAGCTGGTGCCACTTTCTGCTTGTGTGAACTGGCAAAAAGTCGCGGCGGCGGTTGCGTTAACTCGTCGATTTGCTGTGATTTCTGGTGGTCCTGGTACGGGTAAAACGACGACAGTAACCAAATTGCTTGCTGCTTTGATTGAACAGGCAAAGCACGAGAAAAATCTAACCATCAAGCTGGTGGCCCCGACGGGGAAAGCGGCGGCGCGATTAACCGAGTCCATTGGTAAAGCAGTGCAAGAGCTGCCAGTTTCTCCGGAGCTAAAAGCCAAAATACCGACTGAATCAAGCACCTTGCATCGATTGCTTGGCGCGATTCCTAATAGCGCAGAATTTCGTCACAACAAGCAAAATCCACTGCATTTGGATATTTTAGTTATCGACGAAGCGTCGATGGTTGATTTACCAATGATGTATAAAGTGGTCGATGCCTTACCGAAACATGCGCGGCTGATTTTGCTAGGTGATAAAGACCAACTTGCTTCAGTTGAAGCAGGGGCTGTGTTGGGTGATATCTGTTCGTTCCATGCATTGGGTTATGGCAAAGAGCAGGCGTCAGCCATCGCAAAACTGACGGGTTTCGATACTTTAGCCCATACAGGTAACAGTGCATCTAGCATTGCTGATAGTTTATGTATGCTGCAAAAGAGCTACCGATTTGATGCTCGCTCAGGCATTGGTCAGTTGGCAAAAGCGGTTAACTCCGGTTCTGCTGCGAGCGTAGATAACGTCTGGGCGCGTGACTTTTCTGACATCGAACATTTCGCGCTAAGTAGTCAACATTACAACCAAATGATGCAGACGTTGGTGCAGGAATACGGTCGTTACCTCAAACGCATTGGACAACAGGAAACAGATCCTAAAACCGGAGAGCTAGAGTCGCTAACGCACAAAGCCAAAGCGGTGTTAGATACCTTCAACCAATGCCGACTGCTGTGCGCGATCCGTGAAGGTGATTTTGGTGTGGCTGGGCTAAACCAACGCATCGAGAAATCGCTCGCGGCGCGCAAGTTCATTCAAGTTCAGGATGAAATTTGGTATCACGGCAGACCCGTCATGGTTACGCGTAATGATCACGGTTTAGGTTTGTATAACGGTGATATTGGTATTTGCATGCGAGATGACAGTGAAGAAGAACCGCGTTTGAAAGTCTTTTTTGAGTTACCTGACGGCAGTGTGAAATCGGTCTTACCGAGCCGAGTACCTGAACATGAAACGGCTTACGCCATGACCATCCATAAATCGCAAGGCAGTGAATTTGATTACACCCTGATGATTTTGCCACCAGACTTTAGCCCGATATTAACCCGTGAGTTGATTTACACAGGCATTACCCGCGCGAAAAAGCGTTTAGCTCTTTACGCCGAACTCAATGTTCTGAAGCGAGGCATTAAGGTGAAAACCACTCGCGCGAGTGGGTTAGTAAAGCGGCTTACCAACTAAAACAAGAAGACCGAGCTTATGGCTCGGTCTTCTTTTATGCATGTTTTGCAAACGCATTGGTAAAAGACACGCTGCGTATTTTGTATTGCTGTTGATAAGCAAGAATAAAATCTCGGATAGCGTCATTTACGGGGAAAACACAGTGGACGTCTAGGCCTTCTAAAAACTGATTGTCAGCCATATCCCAGAAGCTTTGAAGCGAATTACAAATGATTGTTCTCATAACAGTGCTCGTCTCGGCTTATTTAAAGTCAGATTAACAACTGTCCTTGGTGTGCAATACGGAGCTAACTAGTTTTTCAATTGCCCAGTATTTTAGGGTGAAGGCTACATTACATCACCTAGATCCATTCGTATTGGTTAAAAACCAATCACTAGCGAGCAGAGTATAGCCAACCAAATGTATATTTAAAAGATAAAATTGGAACGAAAATCAAGCAATGGTTTGCGTATTTCTAAGTTGGTGTTTATATGATGACTCGCTAGTCCGGAGTAGGGTTTATGTGTGGCCTTACTCCTAAACAAACTCGTTCCTAAACAAGCTCGATGTGCAGGATTGAGCGTTAATGAGCTGAATCCCGCACCTTGAGGTTTTGGTATAGCGGAGCGTTAAATTTTGCTTCGTGATTTAAGGTTAAGCTACAAATCTAGCGCTAAGATTTTTGACTTACGCTGGAAGTTATATAGCCCTTGTTTGGCTCCGGGCAAATAGTCGACACTGACTTCGTAAAAACCTTGCTCTCTGAACCAATGCAGACTGTGTGTCGTGAGGACAAAGATCTGATCAATGGTTTCGGATTTAGAACGATGTTTCATGTAGTTGAGCAGTAACAAACCTCGGTTCCCATCACGATAGTCAGGGTGAATCGCTACGCAAGCCATCTCAGCTTTGCGCTCTTCTGGGTATGGATAAAGGGCAGCACAGCCAATAATCAAGCCGTCTTTTTCGATGATGGTAAATTTTCCAATCTCTTGCTCTAGCTGTTCTCGAGAGCGCCTAACCAGTACACCTTGTTCTTCTAACGGGCGAATGAGGTCTAAGATACCGCCAATATCGTCAATATTAGCTTGCCTCACTTGTTCAGCGCTCGCCATAACGACTTGGGTTCCGATACCGTCGAAAGAGAACAACTCCTGAATTAGGGCTCCATCCACTTTATAGCTGATCAAGTGGCTACGAGGCACTCCGGCACGACAAGCGGCAATAGATCCTTTAAGAAAGCGCAGTGTTCCAGTGTTGTAATCTAGGTCAGGAGACGTATTTTCAGAAAGCGTTTTGATGACATGCTCCGCCTCAATTGGTAGTAACTCGGCGACAGCATTGCCGTTGTCATCAATGACACCTTGTTCGGAGCAAAAACCAATCAGCTTATCCGCACCCAGCTTTATCGCCAGTTGTGTCGCGACTTCTTCAGAAAGTAAGTTAAAACACTCGCCAGTCACAGAGCTCGCAATGGGACCTAGCAGAACAATTGAACCTTGATCAAGAGTGCGGTTGATAGCATCGGTGTCAATGCGGCGAATGCGTCCACTATGACAATAGTCCACACCATCATCAACGCCGAGTGGTTGGGCAATGATGTAGTTTCCGCTAACGACATTGAGCTGGGTACCTGCCATCGGAGTGTTGTTGAGGCTCATTGATAGGCGCGCAGTAATCGCAAGTTGAAGTTGTCCGGCAGCTTGCATAACAACAGATAAAGCCGATTCATCCGTAATGCGGATATTTTTGTGGTAAGGCGTAGTGAGGTCTTGTTTTTCTAGCTGCTGATTAATTTGAGGACGTGCACCATACACCACCACGACTTTGATTCCGAGGCTGTGCATGAGTGCGATATCATTAATAATATTGCCAAAATTTTTGTGTGCGACGGCTTCTCCGCCCAGCATGATCACCATGGTTTTTCCGCGGTGAGCATTGACATAAGGTGTTGATTGACGGAATCCTTTTACGAGAGCAGTACTACGAATTTTCACTACAGCCATTCCTTTGTTTAATTATGTTAAAATAATGCCTTTTTATTCACTTGGTGGCAAGGTGAAATTTTGGAATAAAGC
The DNA here is from genome assembly GCF_033337975.1 of Vibrio sp. Vb2880. Lineage (NCBI taxonomy): Bacteria > Pseudomonadati > Pseudomonadota > Gammaproteobacteria > Vibrionales > Vibrionaceae > Vibrio > Vibrio sp. Vb2880. The sequence continues at coordinate 40,828 of NZ_JAWORT010000008.1, read as the reverse complement.
ACAAACATATTGAGGTAGGTTCTTGGTCCCGTTAAGAGGGAAGGTTACAATGGTGGCGTCTTTCCTCAATACGTGAACCTCATGTCTTCTGCTGTTAATAAGAATGCTGCGATCACTGCTTCCAATCTGTCAAAAACGTCATCTAAATCAATGTTTCGTAAGTGGCTAGAGCGTTCTCTCATGCTTATAGCGATAGTTGGAACCGTTGTCGTGTGCATGCTGTATAGTGATTTGATTACTCGAACCATTAATCCGCCCATTCCCAAATCGACAATTTATGGTCGCTGGGTTGAGCAAGATGTTGCGCCTTATGCTCGTGAAGAATTTGTGTTGAGTGAGCGCGGTGTTACCGTAAATGGTTCTACAGTGGCGACCAGTTTTGAATTCGATGGGGATTCGTTTTCGTATCGAGTGGGTTCAAATGAGCGGCACTTCAATTTTGTGGGTAAGCAGCATGCAGAAATGAAGCTGGATGCTAATGCACATTATCTACCTGTATTCCGTTTAGAGGGGCGTGCAAGGATTGCGGTAAGATAGTCGTTTTTATTATTGTCTCTTAAGCTGACAGCTTTTTCGTCTGTGAGTCACATGGATGATCACAACTTCATCTCTCAATCAGTAAATTTTACTTTCAAACATAATCCGGACAATTCCGTAATTCTTCCGCTGTTATCATGTTGCATTAACTGAATGAATTTACAACGAGTAAACGGATTGGCTTAGCGTTGAAACATTTTGTCGTTGCTTTTCAATTGCGTCGTATTCATTTGTTTGCCATCCTTTTGCTATTCTCTTTTACGGAAAAGACACGTGTTAAAAAAACTCCTTCCTATTATCTCTTTGAGCCTACTCTTTGGCTGTGCTCAACAAAATGATCGTGCTCAGCAATATCTTGATGGTGAGTTTCCTCAGCTCCTCAATAAAGTGGACGTAGTTGAGTCTAACAAACCACGCGATTTTACTGAATTTAACAAGCAAGCAGAGCAAGTGGTGATAAAGTCACCATCCATGGCGAAGATTTACCAACCGCTATATCAACGATTAAGTGAGTGGGCGCAACAAAGCGGAGACACCAGCGCGTTGAGTGCGTTTGGCATTCAAGCTGCGCAATTAGGCGGTGGTGATCAAAAAGGTAATGTACTGTTTACCGGATACTTTTCTCCCGTGATGGAGCTGCGTCATACACCAAACGACATTTTTAAGTACCCAGTTTATGGCAAGCCAAACTGCTCATCAGATTGTCCGACTCGCGCGGAGATCTACAACGGGGCATTAGATGGCCAAGGTTTAGTGCTAGGTTATGCGCCTAATCGTATTGACCCGTTTATGATGGAAGTGCAGGGCAGTGGCTATGTGCATTTTGAAGATGATGATACGTTGGAGTACTTCGCGTACGCAGGGAAAAATAATAAAGCTTACGTTAGTATTGGCCGCATTTTGATTGAACGTGGTGAAGTGCCGCGTGAAAAAATGTCTCTCAAAGCGATTAAAGAATGGGTAATGGACAACGACGACGCAACAGTACGCGAGTTGTTGGAGCAAAACCCTTCTTACGTCTTCTTTGCGCCAAAAGCGGAAGCGCCAGTAACGGGGTCGGCTGGTATTCCTTTGTTGCCAATGGCCGCGGTCGCGGGTGACCGTTCTATCTTACCAATGGGCACACCAATCTTGGCGGAAGTACCATTGCTGAATGCGGATGGTACGTGGAGCGGTGCGCATCAACTGCGAATGCTGATCGTTTTAGACACTGGTGGTGCGGTAAAACAGAACCATTTGGATCTGTATCATGGCATTGGTGCGAGAGCAGGAACGGAAGCAGGGCACTACAAGCATTTTGGTCGAGTTTGGAAACTTGGGCTGGAAAACTCACCAACTCAAGCGCCTTGGGCTTTGCCGCCAGAAAAGCTACAATAGCGACCCAAGAAAGAGGAACCGCCTCTTATCTAGACATTTCATCAAAGAGTGCGTATAAATCGCACTCTTTGTTTTTCTATCGATCATCTGGACTTCAATATGCGTGAACTCGATACCCCAGCATCTGACAGCTACAATCAACGCTTTGGCGGCACTCGTCGTCTTTATGGCAACAGTGAAGTGGACATTCTTCGCGCTGCACACGTTTGTGTTATTGGTATTGGTGGCGTGGGTTCATGGGCGGTCGAAGCGCTGGCCCGTACTGGGATCGGTGAGTTGACTCTGATTGATATGGATGATGTTTGTGTCACGAACATTAACCGCCAAATTCATGCGATGACGGGCACCGTTGGCCAAAGCAAGATTGAAGTGATGGCCGAGCGTGTCAAATTGATCAACCCAGAGTGTAAAGTCAATCTGATTGATGATTTCATCACGCCAGACAATCAACATGAGTACTTAAGCAAAGAGTTTGATTACGTGCTAGATGCGATTGACAGCGTAAAAGCGAAGGCGTCTTTGTTGGCGTATTGCCGCAGCAACAAGATCAAAGTGATCACCACGGGTGGTGCTGGTGGTCAGGTTGACCCAACGCAGATTATGGTCGCTGATTTAACGAAAACGATCCAAGATCCTCTAGCGAAGAAAATCAAAGACACCCTGCGTCGTCATCATAACTTCCCTAAGAATCCGGCTCGTAAGTTTGGTATTGATTGCGTGTTTTCAACCGAGCAGCTGAAGTACCCTCAAGCAGACGGTTCAGTGTGTGGTGTGAAGTCGACAGCGGAAGGCCCAAAACGTATGGATTGTGCTAGCGGTTTTGGTGCGGCGACTGTTGTAACTGCAACGTTTGGCTTTGTCGCGGTATCGCGAATCGTTGAGAAGTTGATTTCAAAATATAAGAAGTAAACTAGAAGAAGAGCGCATCATGACAGATTTTCCCGTTTCTCCATTTGGTACAGATATCACCAGCGAAGATATTGTAGCGACTATGCAACAATTTCAAGGCTGGGAAGATCGCTACCGTCAGGTTATTCAGTGGGGTAAAAAGCTGCCACAAATGCCAGAAGAGCTGAAATCAGAACAAGTTACCGTTTCGGGTTGTGAAAGCTTGGTGTGGTTAGTGAGCCAAGAGCAAGATGGCGTTTGGCATTTTTGTGCGGACTCCGATGCGCGTATCGTCCGTGGATTGATTGCCTTGGTGATGGCGGCTTATGACGGAAAAACGGCCGATCAAATTCAAGCATTTGATATTGATGCTTATTTTGATCAGCTGGGGCTTGTCTCCCATTTAAGCCCGTCACGTGGTAATGGCTTGAAAGCTATTGTAGAGCAGATTAAGCAAACCGCCGTGTAACGAGTCATTTTCCCAATTCTTAAAAAACGCTGAATAGCCTGGCTGTTTGGCGTTTTTTGTATCTGAGTTGAGATATTTTTTGCATATGGATAAAAAGTATGCAAATGGTCGACTATTTTAGCGTTAATTAACCATTCTATTGATCCTGGTTGATTATATTGCCCACTTGGTTTTTATAAACTCAATTGTATTTAAAATTTGTCTATATTAGATAATAGACATATGCCCCATTCGCTCCTATTCCCCAATGTGGAAACACACTTGGAAGCGATTGGGTTACTTAGATACAAATGCTAGGAACCTCCCTATATGCAATTCACCTTGGAACATGCGCAAGACGTGTTATCCGGAATGCCAGACCCCACTTTTATTCTGAGTGAAGATGGTATCTATATTGATGTTTTTGGAGGAACAGATAAAAAAGCCTATCACGATGGAAGTAATTTGATAGGTGAGACGCTGCACAGCGTACTCGAGAAAGATAAAGCTGACTGGTTTATCGAGCAGATCAGTCGATCACTGAAACAAGACAGTATTGTGACGATCGAGTACAAGATGTGCGCCGACAGCATTCAGGGAATAGATGCTAACAGTGGGCCAAGAGGCGACCTATACTACGAAGGCAAGATCTGCCCACTCGCTATAAAATACCGAGGTCGTCGCGTTGTCCTTATTCTTACACGCAACATCTCCAATCGCCACCGAGTTGAAACCCTTCTTCGCCATCAAAGCCAAATTGATGCTCTTACCAACATCTACAATCGACGTGTCTTTTTCGAAAAGCTCACAGAAGAGGTCATTAAAGCTCAAGAGCCGAACTATCACTCCGCGTTGTTATTGTTTGATTTGGACTTTTTTAAAGTCATCAATGATAAACGTGGTCATGATGCGGGGGATTATGTCTTAGAGACCTTAGCTGATTTGGTTTCTCACTTACTCGTCAAAGACGAAATTTTTGCAAGAGTCGGAGGGGAGGAGTTTGCGATTATTTTGCCTGAAACTTCTATGTCGGCGGCGAAAGAGGTAGGAGAGGAAGTACGTTCCCACATTCAAAATTGTCAGTTCGAATTTGAAAAGATTGAAATTCCGGTCACGGTGAGTGTAGGCGTGGTGGAAATAGGCAGAAATGAAACCACCAAACGTTTGTATGCGCATGCAGATAAAGCGCTTTATGCTGCGAAAAGAAATGGCAGAAATTGCGTGGCGACTCTGGATAGGCAGATGGAGTAACCTTGTTGGTTACTCCAAATCAAACCGTTGGCGTTATAGCATGTCGACGGCTTTTTCTACGGCGGCGATGAGTCTATCCACATCTTCAGCCGTGTTATAAATACCAAAAGAAACGCGTACCGTGCCTTTAACGTTTAGCGCATCCATCAATGGGTGAGCGCAGTGGTGTCCTGCTCGTACCGCAATGCCTTGTTGATCGAGCAGCGTCGCCATGTCTTGGTGATGAACGCCGTCCATGACGAACGTCAGTACAGAGGCATTCGGTTGATAGCCTAGAATATGGATGTCATCCAAAGCGCTTAGTGCTTGGTAGGCCTTATCCTGAAGCACATGGAGATGATCCTCTACTTCGTGATGGTTAAAACCTTGGTACCACTCAATGGCTTTCGCTAGAGCAATCGCGCCCGCAACGTTTGGTGTGCCCGCTTCAAATTTACCAGGAAGTGCAGAAAACGTCGTTTTCTCGAAAGAAACACGTTCAACCATTTTACCGCCGCCGTGCCATGGTGGCATGGCTTCCAAAAGTTTAAGCTTGCCGTATAAAACCCCAATGCCTGCTGGTGCATAAAGTTTGTGACCTGAGAAAACGTAGAAATCGATATCTGATGTCGATAAATCAAGTTGCTCATGTACGATGCCTTGCGCGCCATCAACTACAACAACCGCGCCAACGTTGTGCGCCAGTTCAGTGATTTTTTCGATAGGTTGGCGTGTGCCTGTTACGTTGGTTATTTGTGCGCAAGCAACAATTTTACAGCGGTCAGACAGAAGCGCCTCAAATGCACTGATGTCGAACTGGCAATCTGATGTCATCGGAACTTTAATGACTTTAGCACCCGTTTGCTCTGCCACGATTTGCCAGGGCACGATGTTGGCGTGGTGCTCCATCTCGCTAATCAAGATCTCATCACCTGGTTGTAACGTGCTACGGGCGTAGGTTTGAGCAATTAAGTTCAGTGCTTCGGTTGCGCCCCGTGTCCAAATGATCTCTTTAGAGCTGTTTGCACCAATAAAGCTTGCCACTCGTTCTCGTGCCGCTTCAAATTGGCTGGTGGCATTAGCCGTTAAACTATGGCTGCCACGGTGAACATTGGCATTTTGCGCACTGTAGTAATGACTGATGACATTAATCACACATTGCGGTTTTTGCGTTGTCGCTGCGCTATCTAGATACACTAAGGGCGTATCGTTGACGGATTGGTTTAGAGCAGGAAATTGCTCGCGTACAGCATTTACGTCAAACATTATTCTTCACCAAGCTTGTGGTAGTGCAGAGTAGGCAGAGGGATCATTGGTTCAGCAACTGACCATGCGTGTTTTTTACCTGAGAGTTGAATGATTACTTCCATCGCGAACTCTAAAGCTGTACCCGGACCTTGACTAGTGATCAGGTTGTGGTTGATATCAAAGGTCACACGTTTACTGCGCCACTTCTCTACCGGGATATGCGACTGAAAGCTCGGGTGACAGGTCATCAGTGATTGTGGGAAAAGATCATGGTGTTGCAATACCAACGCTGGTGCTGCGCAGATAGCTGCGACCAATTTTCCCTCGTAGATGTGCTGCTTAAGGATTTCTATCATCACCGTACTATCACGGAAAATTTCTGCACCACCAACACCACCAGAAAGCGCTATGGCATCAAACTCATCATCAGCGATATCGACCAGCTTACAATCTGCCGTTAATGTGACTCCGCGAGAAGCTTTCATCGTCAATGAGCCATCAAAAGCAGCACTCGCTACCGTAACGTCATAACCCGCGCGAACCATCATGTCGATAACGGTGACGGCTTCCATTTCTTCGGTGCCTGGAGCGATTGGCACTAAGATTTTCTTACTCATTGTTCTGTCCAGCTTTGTTCTATTTGTTTGATGCGTTGGTAAAGTTTTAAATTCTCAGGCGTATTGATGCGATGTTTCTCGGCAGCCTTTAACAAGTATCCGGTTATAAAATCAATTTCCGTTCGACGCTGATGGAATACGTCTTGTCTCATTGAAGAATAGTTCTCAGCTGTGGCGTTCACCACTTGCATTACCGTATCGAAAAGAGAGCGAAACTCGATAGCAATACCTTCTTTACTCATTACTTCAACCAGTTCTTGAGTGATGCTTTCGAGTTGTATCTTAAACTCGGGCTTCGCAAGTTCACCATTCTTACACTGGAGAATCGCAGTCAGTGGGTTAATCGCGCAGTTGATCGCTAACTTAGTCCATAACGCAGATTGGATGTGTGGATTCCAAATGACCTCTGGAAGGGCATTATGCATAACATCTTGCAGAAAAGTGCACTGCATTCCTTTGTCATTATAACCACCCGCTTGCGTTGTTCCGTGACCGGTATGCAATACGTGTTGGTTATCTGGTTTGTATGCGCCGTGCGTCGTTGTTGCGAGCACTATCGGATTGTTTGGCACAACCTTCTCCACGGCAGAGGCAGTACCCATACCATTGTGCATCAGCATGATAATCGTGTCTGTATTGATATGAGGCAGTAAAGGCTGAATGGCGTCTTCCACTTGCCAAGCTTTTACCGTGATCAAAATGAGGTCCGCTTGATTTACGGAGGAAATATCTTGATTACTGAATACGTTTGCGGGTGTGTCATCCAACTGAAGTGATTGTTGGCTTTCAGAACTTCTTCCCCACAATGAAACATTGTGCCCGGCAAGCTTAAATTTTGTTGCCCAGAGTGAGCCCACCGCACCTGGACCGAGGATAAGGATATTCACCAAACGCTCTCATTAAAAAGGTTTGCTGCAAGGATAATGAGGGAAAAAAGGAAAGCAAATAAAAATGGCGCCGAAAGGCGCCATTTTTGAGCAAACTTAGTGGTTCAATTAGAACTTGTAAGTTACAGCAAGGTAGTGGCCAAAGCCAGTTGACTTGAACCCATCAGTATCTTTGATACCGTACACGTCTTTGTAACCTTTTAGACCGTAACCCACTGCGAAGCGGTCTGAGTGCCAGTAGATACCGTTGAACATTGCACCACCGTTTGACGCGGTTGAACCAAACTTGTTACCAGCAGCATCATCCATACCGAATTGGTAATCGATGTAGCCTTGGTAAGAAATGAATGAACCGTTCTCGAAGAAGTAGAATGGTTTGAACCAGTTAGTCGAGATTTGGAAACCGTTCCAATCCTTTTTGTTGCCGTCGTAAGTGCCGTATAGGTTAACACCAACTTTACCAAACCAAGGAACCATTACGTCAGAACCTAGACCGATTTTTTGAGAGTTAACACCAGAGTTACCACCCCACTCGATTAGAGTTGCAACGTATAGCTCTTGAACTGGACCGAAAGATAGGTCTTTACCAGTTACCGCATCTAGAGACATACGTGGAGCGAATTTCATAAAGATCTTCTCTGCGCCAGCTTTGTCGCTACCTGGATCAGAAGTTAGGTTAAATACATCAACGTAGCCGTAAAGGTCGAAGATACCAGAGCGGCCGCCGAATTCCATTTCTAGGTAGTCGTGTGAAGACTCACCTGGAAGTTCGTCAAATGCACCCATTAGGTTAAATTGCATCCACTTGTAATCGTTTTTGTGAATATCGCCGTCAGAGTAATCTGCCGCCATAACTGGAGCTGAAGTAGCCGCTAGAAGGCTAAGAGCTAAAAGTGATTTACGCATAAGGGGACTCTCTATGTTTGTAATGATTCAGAACACGCAATCTGTGCTGCGCTTTCCAATTGGCGGGAATAATAGCGATAAAAATCCCAAATGAAAGTGATAAAGGGTGCAAAATGAAACGTTTTTGGTGAGTTGCATCACGAAATTATCTTTATTTACGGAACTTTTTGTTTGTTGCATTTTATTGCAATAAATGTGTGATTTGGATCGTTTGCGTGAGCGATTTTATGACTTTTTAAGCCAGTCGATTAACCAACATAAATCGTTAGTGATCGGAGTGATAAGGGATTCGTATGTATCCGTGAATCAAAGAGGACGTTTGAATGAAAGAAGTCATGTTATTCCCACTCACTTCAGTTGTACTCCCTGAAGGTAAAATGAATCTGCGCATTTTTGAGCCACGATATAAGCGAATGGTAAAGGAATGCAGCCTACAAAATGTGGGTTTTGGAGTTTGCCTAGTAGGAAGTGAAGGTGACCCTAAAGACGTGGGTAACGTTTCATCTATCGGAACTTTGGTCAGGATCGTTGATTTTGAAACACTCAGTGATGGTCTTCTTGGTATTACAGTCGCTGGTGAGAAACGCTTTGTTGTCAAACGAGTTCGTGCAGATGCGGACGGCTTACGCCATGCAGAGGTCGAATGGTTAGACAATTGGCAACATCCAGACAACTCACCAGATTTCTTCTATTTAAGCCAGCAGTTATCCCATGTTTATGAAGAGTTTCCTCAACTTGGAAACCTCTACCAGCATCGTTTTTACGATGACTCAGCTTGGGTGACCCAGCGCTGGCTTGAATTACTTCCTTTAGACTGCAATCTGTTCGAACAGCTCGTTGGCGCAGAGAACTGCATTCCTGCGTTGCAATTTCTGACAGAAGCCATAGAAGCCCCGACTAACAAAGAGGCAAGGATATGAAAGGATTTGGCAGAGCTGCGCTAACTATGGTGGCGGCATTAGGACTGGCGGCGTGTGGCTCCGACAGTGACACTATTGAGTATTCCAATTTACAAGCAGTGCACGCGTCTTCTGATGCGCCGCTTGCAAATGTGTGGATCAACGATAAACCATCATTAACGAATGTTGATTATGGTGTGGGATCTGGCTACGTTAAATTGCGAGAGGGGATGAATTCGATTCAGGTCGATGTTCAGCTCCCAGGTAATGAAACCGCGACCGTAATACCTAAAACAGAACTAGATCTTGATTCCGACCTCAATTATAACGTGTTCGTTGTTGGCGATGCCGATGGTTCGCCAAACCCAGTTGAGCCTTTAGTTGTGACTCGCAGCGCCGATTCAATGGCAGATGCCAATAGTCTAGATGTTCAAGTTGTTCATGCAGCTTCAGGCGTTCCTGCTGTTGATCTTTATGTCACTGAGCCAGGTGTTGCTCTTGCTAGCGCGACTCCAATAACTAACCTTGCTTACAAAGCTTCTACCGACGTATTGAACATCCCAGCTGGTGAGTATCAAGTTCGACTTGCCGTAGGAGACAGCGTTGCTTTTGACTCCGGCACAGTACCTCTTGCGGCTAATTCCAACTTGACGATTGCCGCTATCGGCACAGGAGATTCGAATAGCACGTCACCTGTCAAACTCTTGGTGTTGGACGGTTCGGGCTCTTCTATAATTGAAGATATGGGCAGCCAAGCTGAAGTAAGAGTCGGACACCTTGTCGATGGAGCGCCAGTCGTCGATGTTAACGTTAACGGGGCGGCCTTCGCTCCTCTTGCCGACTTAGCGTTCAAAGAGATTCGTGGTTATTTGGATCTTGCTGCTGGCGCTTACGATATTGACGTTTACGTGGATGGCACAACAACCAATCCGATCATAGATGTTGACGGGTTAATGGTTGCAGGTGGAATGGATTACAGTGTTTATGCAGTCGGTGTTGTTAGCCCAGCGATTGATATCGAAGCTCTGGTTGTTGAAGATATGAGACGCGCTGTGGCGACTAGCGCGACATTGAATGTGACACACGCGGCGGCTAATCCTATAGCGGAAATGGTGGATATTTACCTCACTACGAGTGCAGGAATAGATGGAAGTGATCCAACTATTGCTAATTTTGCGTATAAAAATAGTGTACAAGGATTATATGTCGCTGAAGGTACATATTATGTAACGGTAACAGTGGCTGGTAACCCAAGTATTGTTGCGGTTGACTCAGCACCAGTCAATGTAATGAACGGTGTTGTGTACCAAGTCGTTGCCATTGATGATGGGAACAACGGTGGTTTCAACTTGTTGGTCGATGACGTGACCGATTAGGATGAATGGGAGGAGGAGACTCCTCCCACAAATTAAGGCCGATTATGATGAGTGATAGCCCGAAAAAACTGGGGCGCAGTGATTGGAACGATTACATGGATAAAGTGAAGGCTCGAGACAAAGACGCGTTCGCTTTTGTATTCCGTTTTTACGCACCCAAGCTGAAGCAATTCGCTTACAAACATGTTGGTAATGAGCAAGTTGCTATGGAGATGGTGCAAGAGACCATGGCGACAGTTTGGCAGAAAGCGCACCTCTATGATGGTGAAAAGAGCGCGTTATCGACTTGGATATATACCATAATCCGAAACCTTTGTTTTGATCTGCTCAGAAAACAGAAAGGTAAGGAATTACACATTCATTCTGATGACATTTGGCCGTCAGAGTATTATCCACCTGATCTTGTTGATCACTATTCACCAGAACAAGATATGTTGAAAGAACAGGTGGTTAAGTTTTTAGATATATTACCGAAAAACCAGAGAGATGTTTTACAAGCGGTATATCTTGAAGAGTTACCTCATCAACAGGTCGCGGAATTATTTGATATACCCCTCGGTACCGTAAAATCCAGGCTGAGGCTTGCAGTAGAAAAGCTAAGGCATTCAATGCATACGGAGCAACTATGAACAAACACCCAGATAACAGCTTGTTAGAAGCATACGCTTCGGGAAGCATTGATGCAGTTTCTGGTCTTGTGGTCGCAACCCATTTAGAAACATGCACCAAGTGCCGAGCTTATGTGAACCAAGTCGAAGCAAGTCAAGCGAACATCGTAAGTGACATACCTTCTGAGTATGTTTCTGAATTTGACGATATGTTCAATGACATCATCAACGCGGAGCCAGCGACTGATAACATCGTGATCCGCGACTCTGCTGCTGTTAATGTGGCAGGAAAAAGCTTCGCTCTTCCTAAAACCTTAGCGCGTTTCTCTGACCTCGTAGGGTCATGGAGAAGTTACGGAGGCAAGGTTTTCAGTGCTCAGATTGATCTAGGGGAAGACGCTCGTGTCAGCTTAATGTACATCGGGGAAGATGTGCAAATCCCTCAACATACGCACAAAGGCCTGGAGGCTACATTGATCCTACATGGTGGATTTAGTGACGAGGATGGCCAATATGAAGAGGGCGATTTGATGATTAGAGACGCATCAGTGAAGCACAGCCCTTACACTAAGGCCGGAGAAGACTGCTTGTGTTTAACCGTATTGACTGAGCCGATGATCTTTACTCAAGGCGTGGCACGTATATTTAATATGTTTGGTAAAGGGTTATACCCATAGACCTCTTATCTTATATCTCGCAAAACAAAAACCACCGAATTCGGTGGTTTTTATATGTTTCGTTAATGCTTGTGACGTGCTTTTTCCAATAGAGCATCAAAGTAATGTCGTAGCGAGTACAACATAATCAAGCTTGGCACGACCATGACAGCGGTAAGCACGAAGAATGTGCTCCAATCATTAAGATAATCCACTAGCTCGCCACTGAAAGAAGCAAGAGTCGTCCGTCCGAAGTTTCCTAGAGAGGCAAGCAACGCATACTGAGTTGCCGAAAATGCTTGTCCGGTTAGAATCGTCAAAAATGAAACAAAAGCGACAGTTGAGAAAGCAGTCGTAAAGTTATCGACAATAATCGTGGCTAAGTACAAGTGCTCGTTTGGGCCTACCGAAGCAATCCAAGCAAACATCAAGTTGCTGGCAGACATAGCAATACCGCCGATCATTAATCCACGTACAATACCAAACCTAACGTTGAACATGCTTCCGACAAAAGTAAAGAAGATGGTGGCTCCCCAACCAATCAGTTTGGAGTAATAGCCAATTTGTTCATTGCTAAAACCAATATCTTTGTAGAACGCGATCGACATCCTGCCCAAAAACGCTTCGCCAATTTTAAATAGGAAAACGAACAGCAACAGAGTAATCGCGACACGGACACCATTGCGATTAAAGAAATCAAGGAAAGGTTCCACAACAGTCACGGTAAACCAAGCTACGACTTTCGAACCAACCACTTCTTTGTGGCGTTGTTCAGCGGCAGACTGAAGTTGTTCGCGTTGAGTCTTAGGTTCACCGACTAAAATCGTAAAGACCATTAGAATGCCGACTATCACCGCCATCCCGTAATACACACCATTCCAACCGACACTGTCAGCATTAACAAACGCTAAATAACCCGGTAGTGAATAACCTGTCCACCAGCCAATGACCGCCATTGCAGAAGCTTGAGGTAGTTTAGACTCTTCTGACTTTGGGAAAGTATCAATACGAAAAGCATCAATTGCGATGTCTTGTGTCGCTGAAGCCGTTGCAATACACAAGGCGAGTAGTGACGCAAACACCAAGTTTTCCGCTGGATTAACACCGGCAATAAATAGGGTAGCGACGAGTACGATACTTTGACAAAAGAAAATCCAGCTACGTCTTTGCCCCAGCAGTCTAAAGAGGACTGGCAGCTTCACGCGGTCAACCAGAGGTGCCCACAGAAAGTTGATCGCATAGACCGCAAAAACGCTACCAAAATAGCCAATTGCGGAGAGGGTCAAGCCGGCATCTTTTAGCCAACCTGACATGTTTGAACCGATAAGAACCCACGGAAAGCCGCTAGAGCAGCCCAGCATGAAAACCCACATGAGTCGTTTATCGAGGTAACTTTTTACCGTTTCCAACCAAGTGATGGAAGGTAATGAAGACATAAATCAATCCAATAAAATGAAGCCGTTGAAAGAGAAAGCCCTTCGATTATTCAAAGGGCTTATCGTTTTGGCTATTTAAGTAGTGTAGCTTTGGTGATGACGATTTGCGTCTCTGGTACATCACGCATTCGGCCTACCGTCGTGGTCGGCTGCTGAGCCATTTTCTGGATAACGTCGAACCCCTCAGTAACCTCACCAAATACAGCATAACCTGGTGGTCGAGCGCCATAGTTGAGAAAGTCATTGTCGACTAAGTTGACGAAAAACTGACGAGTTGCAGAGTTTGGTGCATTGGTTCGTGCCATGGCGATGGTAGCACGGTCATTGTTTAGACCATTATTTCCTTCGTTTTTGATTGGCGCGTATGTTTTCACCATCTGCATATCTTGGTTAAAGCCGCCACCTTGTGCCATGAAGCCTGGGATAATACGATGAAAAATAGTACCCTCGTAGCTCCCATCTTCTACATATTTTAGAAAATTAGCGACAGTGATAGGTGCTTTCTCTTCGTTTAACTCAACCGTAAATGAACCAAGTGTCGTTTCAAACGCTATTTTTGGTCCAGCCCAAACGCTGCAGCTGAGTAGTGCTAAAGACAGAATCGCTTTGCGTAACATTAGAAACGCTCCTGCATGTATTGACGAAGCTCAGGGTCATTGGCAATCTCTTTAAGCGTCAATGTCACCACATCATTCAATGTCTCTTCAATATCGGCATCAGAAGCACTCAATGTGCCAGATCGCTTTGCTGTACCTGTATAAGTTTTGACTAGCTTGCCCTCAGGTGTCTCTGCTGTGATTTCCAGCACAACTTTAGCATCCATCTCATTTTCCATCACCGAATGCTTCACGTTGACCAACGCTTCTTGAACGCTCAATTCAATCGCGTTGTTGCTGTTTAGATCCGCATGGAAACCTTGAGATGAGAATTGCTTCTCTAATGCTTCTTCTAACGCAATACGTAAATTCTGTTTAGCATGAAGAGGAAGAATGTTCGAACGGCCGTTATCCACCAACGCCACGTACTGCGCTGCACGTACATCTTTGCTGGTCAAACTGTAAGTCTTGCCTTGAACAATTGGATTGGTGCTCAATGTGCTTTCTGGCATCAGGTTCAGCTGAGGTTGTTGAGGGGCTGAACACGCAGCAAGCAACGCAACCGAAGCCGCAAGTACCAATTTTCTCATTTTATTATTCCTTTTAACTATTTTGCTAAAGCTTATTTTGCGCTTAATTTAGCAGGATTTTTTGTAGCCTGTAAAATCACAAACTTATTGTTGGAAGCGATAAGTTTCACATTTTTATCGCCAAACAGACGTTTGAGTTTTGCGTCGTACCCGAGGTGACGATTTCCGATAACCAGTAAACGGCCATTTTCACTTAATACTTGTTTAGCATCGCAGAACATTTGCCAAGCAATATGATCGGTGATTGCCTGTTGTTGATGAAACGGTGGATTACACATAACCATAGAGCTGCTGCTGTGTTTAAAACCGTCCAAGCAATTGTTCGCTATGCACTGTATGTCTCTATTTTCACCAAGGTTGTCGCGTAGGTTCTGTTTTGCCGACTCAAGCGCCATAAAACTTTCATCAACACATGTTAGCCGAGCATTTGGATTCAACTGACCAAATTTAACAGACAGAACACCATTGCCGCAGCCGAGGTCGATGACATTGTCTATCGAAGGGTCTTGAGGCAGGTGCTGCAGCATAAAGCGTGCACCTAAATCTAAACTTTCTCCTGAATAGACATTTGGCATGTTCTTGAGTTCGATATCTTCGCCATCAACGCGCCAAGTCGTGAAAGGCATTACTTCAATCGGAGGCTCAACTGTTGCTTGAGAAAACACCAATCTGTGCTTTTTCCAGGCCAAAGATGTTTTTGTTTCGCCTAAGTATTTTTCAAACAGTTTTAGCGTCGAAGTGTGAATGTCTTTCGCTTTATTGACTGCAAAGACGGGGCAGGAAGCCGGTAGCGCCTTTCTTAATTGGCTTAGTATCCACACTAGATGGCGGTTACTTTTGGGCAGTTGCAGCAAGACGAGATCAATATTGGCAGGAACGAGGTCCATCGTGGTGGCAAACGCTACTTTATTGCACTGGTTTTGCTCGAGATTTTGCTGTGCACCTTTATGTGAGATGAATGAATCACTCATTAGCGTTACATGGTGCTTTTCCGAAAACCAGCAGGAGAGGGCACCAAAGCTGTCATTAATCACGAGGATGTTTTGATTGTCTGGCAAAGCAAGCTCTTCAACATGATTAATAAGATACTCATCACCGGCATCCCACGCTTGTAGCGTTTCGTTACTACGTTTTGGGAAACGATGAAGTGTTAAGCTTCGCTCGTGAAGGTTCAGTTCGGTTTTCATAGCTAAATGTAAGTTGATTTAGAAATTAAGTGTTATTGTCGCAAATGATGACGTGTCGAGATACAAAAAGCTGTCAAATTTTACGAGTTCAGTGATGGCCGCTCTCTAGGCATGTTCATGGAGTCGAGGGCCTTGAGACAATATGTCTACAAAGTGCGTCAATAATGAGAGTGATGTTTGAGTGATGCATGTCTGCTTTACTTAGGTATATACTTATGGAATTCGCATCAATGAGGAACGAATATGATCCAAGAAATCATAGAGAAGAAACTACACAGTGAGCTGCAACCCAGCTATCTCAAAGTCATTAATGAGAGCTACATGCATAATGTGCCACCAGGCTCAGAGAGTCATTTCAAAGTGATTGTTGTGAGTGATTCGTTCGCGGGACAGCGTTTGATTGGGCGCCATCGTCAAGTTCATCAAATTTTGGCAGATGAACTGGATAACCACATTCATGCATTAGCTATTCATACATACACTGATGAAGAGTGGAAGCGTGAACAAGATGGCGCCCCTGATAGCCCGATGTGTATGGGTGGTGGTCACTAAAAACGCAAGATATAAAGGTGCAGAGAAAGGTGGCTTAAGGCCATCTTTTTTCGTTTTACATTCTTTAGGGACGTTAACGTGGCACAAATTCTGGTTAAAAAATGTGTTAACAGTGTTTCAACAAATGAATGGAAATTGCAGAATATTTCAGGCGATGAATATCACTTTTCCATAAGATATGTATGGAATATGGCATTTGTGCGATGGGTCAAAGTTATGACTATTCTTTGACCTTTTAGACCTGATTCTACCGAAATAACCCCTCTATTCTAATGATTGATCATGGCATCAAGTTCCTAAAAAATGCTAGACTACGGCACCTGATAAATCTCGCGTATTCCTTGTGACGAGATTTTTAATAGGATGTTGCGATTTTGATGTTTAAAACAACATCAAAACCGGACACTGATGTCGTGTCTAAAAGTTACGCAATCAAAAGAATCTTTTTCCCGATAAAAGTAGTGCAAGTGCGTATGATTACAATAAAGAAGGGCTTGGATCTTCCTATCGCAGGAACTCCATCCCAGGTGATTAATGATGGTAAGACCATCAAAAAAGTCGCCTTGCTTGGCGAAGAGTACGTTGGCATGCGACCTACCATGCATGTCCGCGTTGGTGATGAAGTGAAAAAAGCGCAAGTTCTTTTTGAAGATAAAAAGAACCCAGGCGTGAAATTTACTGCACCAGCAGCCGGTAAAGTGATCGAAGTTAACCGTGGCGCTAAACGTGTCCTTCAATCTGTAGTGATTGAAGTGGCAGGTGAAGAGCAGGTGACATTTGATAAGTTCGAAGCCGCTCAACTTTCAGGTCTAGATCGTGAAGTGATCAAGACTCAGTTGGTTGACTCTGGCTTATGGACCGCTTTACGTACTCGTCCGTTTAGCAAGGTTCCTGCAATCGAGTCTTCTACTAAGGCTATTTTCGTAACTGCAATGGATACTAATCCACTAGCAGCTAAGCCTGAGTTGATCATTAATGAGCAACAAGAAGCATTCATTGCTGGTCTAGACATTCTTTCAGCCCTGACAGAAGACAAGGTTTACGTATGTAAATCTGGCACTAGCTTGCCACGCTCTTCACAGTCTAACGTAGAAGAACACGTCTTCGATGGCCCTCACCCAGCAGGTCTTGCTGGCACCCACATGCATTTCCTATACCCAGTAAATGCAGAGAATGTGGCATGGAGCATCAACTACCAAGACGTTATCGCGTTCGGTAAGCTGTTCCTAACTGGTGAGCTATGCACAGATCGTGTTGTGTCTCTAGCTGGCCCAGTTGTGAATAACCCTCGTCTAGTTCGTACCGTAATGGGTGCAAGCTTAGATGACCTAACAGATAACGAGCTGATGCCTGGCGAAGTTCGTGTGATCTCTGGTTCAGTACTAACAGGTACACATGCAACTGGTCCACACGCATACCTTGGCCGTTACCATCAACAGGTTTCTGTATTACGTGAAGGCCGTGAAAAAGAACTATTTGGCTGGGCAATGCCTGGTAAGAATAAGTTCTCGGTAACTCGCTCTTTCCTTGGTCACGTATTCAAAGGTCAGTTGTTCAATATGACAACGACGACCAATGGTAGTGATCGTTCAATGGTTCCAATTGGCAACTACGAACGCGTAATGCCTCTAGATATGGAGCCTACTTTGCTGCTTCGTGATCTATGTGCCGGCGACACAGACAGTGCTCAAGCACTGGGTGCGCTTGAACTGGATGAAGAAGATCTAGCATTGTGTACCTTTGTATGTCCAGGTAAGTACGAGTACGGTACGTTACTTCGTGAATGCCTAGATACTATCGAGAAGGAAGGGTAATTTTCATGGCTCTTAAAAAGTTTCTTGAAGACATCGAGCATCATTTTGAGCCTGGTGGCAAACACGAAAAATGGTTTGCCCTGTACGAAGCTGTAGCAACAGTTTTTTACACGCCAGGTATCGTAACAAATAAAAGCTCGCACGTTCGTGATAGCGTTGACCTAAAACGTATCATGATCATGGTTTGGTTTGCGGTATTCCCAGCAATGTTCTGGGGTATGTACAACGCAGGTGGCCAAGCTATTGCAGCACTTAACCACATGTACGCTGGTGACCAACTAGCGACAGTTATCGCAGGTAACTGGCACTACTGGCTAACAGAAATGCTTGGCGGCACTATCGGTGCGGAAGCGGGTGTTGGCAGTAAGATGCTACTAGGTGCGACTTACTTCCTGCCAATCTACGCAACAGTATTTATTGTTGGTGGTTTCTGGGAAGTGTTGTTCTGTATGGTGCGTAAGCACGAAGTTAACGAAGGTTTCTTTGTAACTTCTATCTTATTCGCACTTATCGTTCCACCAACGCTACCTCTATGGCAAGCGGCGCTGGGTATCACATTTGGTGTTGTTGTAGCAAAAGAGATCTTCGGTGGTACAGGTCGTAACTTCCTTAACCCTGCACTTGCAGGTCGTGCATTTCTATTCTTCGCTTACCCAGCGCAAATTTCGGGTGACGTAGTATGGACTGCAGCTGACGGCTTCTCTGGTGCTACTGCTCTTAGCCAATGGGCTCAAGGTGGTAACGGTGCTCTAGTTAACACAGTAACTGGCGCTCCTATCACTTGGATGGACGCGTTCATCGGTAACATCCCTGGTTCAATTGGTGAAGTATCGACTCTAGCTCTAATGATCGGTGCAGCGATGATCGTTTACATGCGAATCGCTTCATGGCGCATCATTGCGGGTGTAATGATCGGTATGATCGCAGTATCGACTCTGTTTAACGTGATCGGTTCTGACACTAATCCAATGTTTAATATGCCATGGCACTGGCACCTAGTTCTAGGTGGTTTTGCATTCGGTATGTTCTTCATGGCAACGGACCCAGTATCAGCGTCATTTACTAGCAAAGGTAAATGGTGGTACGGCATCCTGATTGGTGCAATGTGTGTGATGATCCGTGTAGTTAACCCAGCGTACCCAGAAGGTATGATGCTGGCGATTCTATTCGCGAACCTATTCGCACCTCTGTTCGACCATGTAGTGATTGAGAAGAACATCAAGCGGAGACTAGCACGCTATGGCAAGTAATAACGACAGCATTAAAAAGACGCTGGGTGTTGTTATCGGGTTGAGCCTTGTTTGTTCAATCATCGTATCAACAGCAGCAGTAGGTCTGCGTGATAAGCAAAAAGCTAACGCTGTCCTAGATAAGCAATCAAAGATCGTTGAAGTTGCAGGCATTGACGCAAACGGTAAGAAAGTACCAGAGCTATTTGCTGAGTACATCGAACCTCGTCTAGTAGACCTTGAAACAGGTAACTTTACTGAGGGTAATGCATCTACGTACGATCAACGTGAAGCATCAAAAGATGCAGAACGTTCAATCGCATTGACACCAGAAGAAGACGTAGCTGATATCCGTCGTCGCGCGAATACAGCAGTGGTGTACCTTGTAAAAGATCAAGATGAAGTCCAAAAAGTTATCCTGCCTATGCACGGTAAAGGACTATGGTCGATGATGTATGCCTTTGTAGCCGTTGAAACTGATGGTAACACTGTGTCTGCTATTACTTACTACGAGCAAGGCGAAACTCCTGGACTTGGTGGTGAAGTAGAGAACCCTTCATGGCGCGATCAATTCATTGGCAAGAAATTGTACAATGAAGATCACCAGCCAGCGATTAAGGTCGTGAAAGGCGGCGCACCGCAAGGTTCTGAGCACGGTGTTGATGGCCTATCAGGAGCGACGCTCACTAGTAATGGTGTTCAACACACATTTGACTTCTGGTTAGGTGATATGGGCTTTGGTCCTTTCCTAGCAAAAGTTCGTGACGGAGAACTTAACTAATGTCTAGTGCACAAAACGTTAAAAAGAGCATTCTAGCGCCAGTATTGGATAACAACCCAATCGCGCTACAAGTTCTTGGTGTATGTTCTGCTCTTGCAGTAACAACTAAACTAGAAACAGCTTTTGTAATGACACTAGCGGTAACATTTGTAACTGCGTTGTCTAACTTCTCTGTTTCATTGATCCGTAACCACATTCCTAACAGTGTGCGTATCATCGTTCAGATGGCAATCATCGCATCGTTAGTAATCGTGGTAGACCAAGTGCTAAAAGCTTACCTATACGATATCTCTAAACAGCTATCTGTATTCGTTGGTCTGATTATCACTAACTGTATCGTAATGGGTCGTGCTGAAGCATTCGCAATGAAGTCTGCGCCAGTACCATCTCTTATTGACGGTATTGGTAACGGTCTAGGTTACGGCTTCGTTCTTATCACTGTAGGTTTCTTCCGTGAGCTATTTGGCTCAGGCAAACTATTTGGTCTAGAAGTTCTACCTCTAGTGAGCAACGGTGGTTGGTACCAGCCTAACGGCCTAATGCTACTAGCACCATCAGCATTCTTCCTAATCGGCTTCCTTATCTGGGTAATCCGTATTCTGAAACCAGAACAAGTAGAAGCGAAGGAGTAAGGACGTCATGGAACATTACATTAGTCTGTTAGTTAAATCGATTTTCATCGAAAACATGGCTCTGTCTTTCTTCCTAGGTATGTGTACTTTCCTTGCCGTATCTAAGAAGGTTAAGACCTCTTTCGGCCTAGGTGTTGCAGTTGTGGTAGTTCTGACTATCGCTGTTCCTGTGAACAACCTGGTATACAACCTAGTTCTAAGAGAGAACGCGTTAGTTGAGGGCGTGGACCTTAGCTTCCTAAACTTCATCACCTTTATCGGTGTAATTGCAGCACTTGTACAGATTCTAGAGATGGTCCTAGACCGTTTCTTCCCACCTTTGTACAACGCGCTAGGCATCTTCCTACCGCTGATCACAGTAAACTGTGCAATCTTCGGTGGTGTATCTTTCATGGTACAACGTGACTACAACTTTGCTGAATCGATCGTTTACGGTTTCGGCTCTGGTGTGGGCTGGATGCTAGCAATCGTTGCTCTTGCAGGTATCCGTGAGAAGATGAAGTACTCTGACGTACCTCCAGGTCTACGTGGTCTTGGTATCACATTTATCACTGTAGGTCTTATGGCGTTAGGCTTTATGTCTTTCTCTGGTGTTCAACTGTAAGTCGGGTAAACCGCAACAATTAAGGAATAGTCAATGGACATTATTCTTGGTGTAGTGATGTTTACTCTGATCGTACTAGCACTAGTACTAGTGATTCTTTTCGCTAAGTCTAAGCTTGTACCAACAGGTGACATTACAATTTCTGTGAACGATGACCCTTCTCTGGCGATCGTTACACAACCAGGTGGTAAGCTACTGAGTGCTCTAGCAGGTGCTGGCGTATTCGTATCTTCTGCTTGTGGTGGCGGTGGCTCATGTGGTCAGTGTCGCGTAAAAGTTAAATCAGGTGGTGGCGACATCCTACCAACCGAGCTTGACCATATTACTAAAGGTGAAGCGCGTGAAGGTGAGCGTCTAGCGTGTCAGGTAGCAATGAAAACTGACATGGATATCGAGCTTCCTGAAGAAATCTTCGGCGTTAAGAAGTGGGAATGTACTGTTATCTCTAACGATAACAAAGCGACATTCATCAAAGAGCTTAAGCTGCAAATTCCAGATGGCGAATCAGTACCTTTCCGTGCTGGTGGTTACATCCAGATTGAAGCTCCTGCTCACCACGTGAAATACGCAGACTACGATATTCCTGAGGAATACCGTGAAGACTGGGAGAAGTTCAACCTTTTCCGTTACGAGTCTAAAGTTAATGAAGAGACCATTCGTGCATACTCTATGGCTAACTACCCAGAAGAGCACGGTATCATCATGCTTAACGTTCGTATCGCAACTCCGCCGCCGAACAACCCAGACGTACCACCAGGCATCATGTCTTCGTACATCTGGTCTCTAAAAGAAGGCGACAAGTGTACTATTTCTGGTCCATTTGGTGAGTTCTTTGCGAAAGATACAGATGCAGAAATGGTATTCGTTGGTGGTGGTGCTGGTATGGCTCCAATGCGCTCACACATCTTCGACCAACTTAAGCGTCTGCACTCTAAGCGTAAGATGTCTTTCTGGTACGGCGCACGTTCTAAGCGTGAAATGTTCTACGTAGAAGACTTCGATATGCTACAAGCTGAGAATGACAACTTCGTATGGCACTGTGCACTGTCTGATCCACTTCCAGAAGATAACTGGGATGGTTACACTGGCTTTATTCACAACGTTCTTTACGAGAACTACCTACGTGATCACGAAGCGCCAGAAGACTGTGAATACTACATGTGTGGTCCACCTATGATGAACGCTGCTGTAATCGGCATGCTAAAAGATCTAGGTGTAGAGGATGAAAACATCCTACTAGATGACTTCGGTGGTTAATTCCTCCAAGTGATTGAATCTATGGCTAGCTCTCCAAGAGAGCTAGCCATTATTTTTTATAGACATAAAACTGATACTCAACAGTTGATATAGGTAATCGGATTGAAAGGATTGATCCTATTTCCCATATCAATTCAACAACATTGGGAGTTAACAAGTGAAAAAGTGGCTTGTTGCATTTGCTTCTCTATTGATTTTGGCTGGCTGTGAGCAGCCTGCCGATCAAATTCATTTAAGTGGCCCTACCATGGGGACTTCTTACAACATCAAGTATATCGAGCAAGATGGTATTCCAACGCCAAAAGCGATGCAGACAGAAATTGATCGCTTATTGGAAGAGGTTAATGACCAAATGTCGACCTATCGTGACGACTCAGAGTTAAGTCGTTTTAATCAGCATCAAACGAGCGAGCCATTTACAGTTTCGACACAAACTGCAACGGTAGTGAAAGAAGCAATTCGCCTTAACGGTCTTACTTTAGGTGCATTGGATGTGACGGTCGGCCCTCTAGTTAACCTGTGGGGGTTTGGTCCAGAAGCTCGTCCAGATGTAGTTCCAACCGATGAAGAACTCGCTGCTCGCAAAGCAAATACCGGTATTCACCACCTATCTGTTGATGGTAATACACTGTCCAAAGACCTTCCTAACTTGTACGTCGACCTATCGACGATTGCGAAAGGTTGGGGGGTTGACGTGGTTGCTGACTACCTTCAATCTGAAGGGGTACAGAACTTTATGGTCGAAGTTGGCGGTGAAATGCGTCTCAAAGGTGTCAATCGTGAAGGTGTGCCTTGGCGTATCGCAATTGAAAAACCGACCGTTGATGAACGTTCAATTCAAGAAATTATTGAACCAGGCGACATGGCAATTGCAACAAGTGGTGACTATCGTAATTACTTTGAGAGTAATGGTGTGAGATACTCTCATATTATTAATCCACGAACAGGCAAACCAATTCATCATAAAGTGGTGTCTGTAACGGTATTAGATAAATCGTCGATGACTGCTGATGGTCTTGCAACTGGTCTTATGGTGCTAGGTGAAGACAAAGGCATGGCAATTGCGAACGAAAATAATATTCCTGTTTTCATGATTGTGAAAACGGAAGATGGTTTTAAAGAGTTGGCTTCGGAAGCATACAAGCCATTCATGAAGAAATAACAACAGAAGTGAGCATGTTTTTATGAATACATTTCTAATTACCTTTGCTGTGTTTGTCGCGGTAATCACTGCAATGGCTGTCGGATACATTTTCCAAAAGAAAGTCGTGAAAGGTAGCTGTGGTGGCTTAGGGGCAGTTGGCATCGAAAAAGTGTGTAATTGTCCAGAACCCTGCGATGCGCGTAAAAAACGTGAAGCGCGCGAGGCTGCGCGTGCTGAGAAATTGGCGGCGTGGGAAAAAGATAGAATTGCTTAGTATTGGTTAATCGTACTAAGAAAGTGATAAAGCTCAGCGTTCTGCTGAGCTTTATTTTTAGGCAGCTAACCAAAGCTCAGATGTCCGAGAAAGAGCCCAATACCGTGTTTTGTTGTTTCTTTCTCTCATGTTACAGAGCAAGACCACACTGATAGTATTAGGACGAAGAAATGATTTGGTTACGTCCGTTCTCTTTGGCCATGTAAAGTCGCTCATCCGCCACTTTTATTTGTTGTTCCAGCTCCCCCTCGATGTTGCTTACACCAATACTCGCGGTCACAAGAATGTTTTTGTCCAAATAAGTTATTGGCGTTTTTTCTATGCGCTGTCTCATTTGTTCTAAGCGTGTTAGAAAGCCGTCATAGTCGCCACTGGCTTGAATACAAAACTCCTCGCCACCAAGCCTAGCGACAATATCATTTGGAAAATAGATTTTTAGAATATTCGCTATCATGACTAACACTGCATCGCCGCCCTCATGTCCGTGTGTATCATTTACTTGCTTAAAGAAATCGATATCAAGCATCGCGATGTTTCTTTGAGCGTTTTCTACATGGGGTTGCTCAAACAGAAAGCGGCGGTTCCATAAGCCCGTTAGCGCATCTTGATTTGCCATTTTAAACAGTTCAGATGTTGCGTCTTTGATATCTAACAGTTGGTGAATACGGCAAAAAAATTCTTCTTGATTAAATGGCTTGTATAAAAAGTCATTGGCCCCTGCTTTTAGAAACCTAGCCGTCATGGTCTTAGAGTTACTACCCGACAAGCCGAGAATGGCTAATTGATTTTTATCCCACTTCCGACGTAATTCACGCACCATAGTAATGCCATCTTTAACGGGCATATCATGGTCGGTTAAAACGAGAGTGATATCTGGATTTTGCTCGACAAGCTCTAGGGCTTTTTGCCCATTGTCAGCTTCCAACGTCTGAATATATTGATGCTCCAAAAGTTGGGCAATGTGTCTTCTTACGGTGTGTGAATCATCAACGACTAAACATTTGTGTTGTTGATTGTTGGTTAGTCGCTTGAGGAGTGGTAATAGATAGGAAACGGACGCCATGCTGTCTTTCAAAATATAGTCGAGGACACCTTTTGCAAGCATCTTTTCGCGAGTGTCTTCTTGAAATCGAGCCGTTAAAACAATGACACGATGACCATGTTCCAAAACGAGGTCAATAATCTCGCCATCTTGAGCATCCGGTAAACAATAGTCTAAAACCGCACAGAAGAGGTCCTGTGCTGAAGATAACAAGTTCTTTGCCTCCGCGTAGCTTTCCGCTGCGATGACCTCATAACCAGCTTGGCTTATTGTTTGGCAAAGAAAGTTTTTAAATGCACGACTATCTTCAACAACCAGAATCTTATTACTCAAGCGCAGTCCCCAAAATTAATTGTTTAAAATCAATGATAACTAAAATTAAACTTATCGCCATCAAAAAACACATGTCAACCAAAAGTAGAACAACTACTCAAATGTTTGACACGCATCCGTTAACATCACATCATTATTCCTGTCTTAGTTATATAATTATGTTTAGCTAACGTAGGGAGAAAGTAGTATGGAAATGCATCAACATGGTATGGCTGAGCTATTTCAACAACTGGGCCTCGGTAGCTCTCCTCAAGAAATGAAAGATTTTATTAATCAACATCGACACAAAAGAGATTCTGCGCCTTTACATGAAGCTAGCTTTTGGACGATGTCACAGGCGAACTTTCTAAAACAAGCCATCGAAGAAGATGCAGATTGGGCCGAATTAGTCGATCAATTGGACGTAATGCTTCGAGATTGACGTTCGCTTAAACACGCCCATTTCTCTTCAGGTAGATTTGATTTATACTGTTTTTTTGAACAGTGCTTTGATGGCTATGTCAGATCGAATTAGAAAAATTATTCATGTCGATATGGATTGTTTTTATGCTGCCGTAGAGATGAGAGATAACCCCAGTTACCGTGGCATTGCACTCGCTGTTGGCGGACATGAAAAGCAGCGTGGAGTGATTAGCACCTGTAATTATGATGCGCGTAAATATGGTGTTCGCAGTGCAATGTCAACGGCGCGCGCGCTGCAACTCTGTCCTCATTTGTTGGTTGTGCCCGGTAGAATGCATGTATATAAGCAAGTCTCTCAGCAGATTCGTGCTATTTTTGAGCGTTATACGCCTATCATTGAACCTCTCTCATTGGATGAAGCATACCTCGATGTCACGGACTCGACAGCTTGCCGTGGCTCCGCTACGTTGATCGCAGAGTCAATTCGCCGCGATATCTGGAGTGAACTTGGGTTGACGGCATCGGCGGGCATTGCTCCGATAAAGTTTCTTGCCAAGGTCGCGTCAGACATGAACAAGCCCAACGGTCAGTTTGTGATTCCGCCAGAGAAAGTCCAAGAGGTTATCGATAGTCTTCCGCTAGAGAACATTCCTGGTGTGGGGAAGGTGAGTCTTGAGAAGCTCCACCAAGCCGGTTTTTATCGATGTGAGGACATTAAAAACAGTGACTATCGAGAGTTGTTGAGGCAGTTTGGTCGTCAGGGTGCCTCCTTATGGCAGCGAAGCCATGGAATTGATAATCGAGAAGTCGTTGTTGAGCGCGAGAGAAAGTCCGTCGGTGTGGAAAGGACATTCAGCCAGAACATCGCAACCTATGATGAATGTTGGCAAGTGATTGAGGAGAAACTTTATCCTGAACTCGAGAAACGTTTAGAGCGTGCAAGCCCAGATAAGTCGATTATTAAACAAGGTATTAAAGTCAAATTTGCCGACTTTCAACTGACAACAATTGAGCACATCCATCCGCAATTAGAGCTTGAGGACTTCAAGATCTTGCTAAGAGATATTCTTAAACGCCAAAATGGACGGGAAATTCGCCTTTTAGGCTTGAACGTGATGCTCAAGCCCGAAGACCAAGCGCGTCAATTGAGCTTTTTTTAGGCCCTTACCGTTTCTACCTGCGTTAATACCTGCTCAAAACTTACATTTGCCATTGCACCATAACCTGCTAGCTTTGAGGCTTTTAGCTGGCTAATCAAAGGAGTGCTGATTCCGCACAAGAAGCGAGCAACGGCATCATTACTGATGGCCGATGGGGAAAGCTGAATAAACTCCCGCGCCCATATCGATACTTGAGATTGTTCAATATCTTCAGGTTCTGGTGCTGTGAATGTGGCGACGTGACCACGACACACGGAGCAGTGACCACATTGCTTTGGTGCATCGTGATCCGCAAAGTAGTTCGCCAATTGTGAGCTCAAACAGTGCTCGGACTGGAACAAGTGCAGCATGGTGTGGATTCTTTCGATATCTTTGCTTTCTTTGGATTGGAACAGTTCATACAGTTGTTGGATTAAAACATCCGAGCTCTGTTTGGTTGGCATAACTGAGTACACGTCCGTCAGTTGTTTGCTCTCTAGTTCTATCCAGCCGTTCTGGTGAAAATAGTCGAGCGCTGCGACAACTCGGCTGCGTTCCGATTGATAGTTCATCCATAGCGCTTCTAGATCAACTTGGCACCACACTTTGGCTTTTTGTGAGCAGGAAAAAATAGCCTCCACAAATTGACGTCGCTCGCCTTGAAATTGATTCACAATAAATTGCTGATCGTGCAAAAACTTAAACCGATATTCCGCAAAGTAACTGTACTTTGCTTCAATGACGTTATGTAGCTCCAAATAAACCAACAAGGTTTTGAGTGGCAATTGGCGGATATTACTTTCACGCGACAAACGCAGTGGCACTACCTCCCATTGTGGAGCATGTTCTTTCGCTTGCTCGACTACATAGTTAATTGACGTAAATTCTGGTGTGTCACCATAGACAAAATTCTCCAACACCGTTAGGCCGGACGTATTGCCTAGCAGAATGCACTCCGAGCGTTGCCCGTCCCTGCCTGCACGTCCAATCTCTTGTGCGTAGTTCTCGATTGATTTGGGTAAGTCGAAGTGAATGACGCGTCGAATATCAGATTTATCGACCCCCATACCAAATGCAATCGTTGCAACAATACAGTCAATTTGGCCATCCATGAACTGCTGTTGGATTTGTTCACGAACGTCGCTTTTCATGCCAGCGTGGTATGCGTGAGCGTTAATGCCAATATGGATTAATGACTTTGCTACTCGTTCTGCTGTTTGCTGCTGCGTCACGTATACGATGGTCGGAAGCTTAGGTGAAGAGGCGATGATCTCACTGAGCTGTTCTTGTTTCTTTGTTTCCTCACACGGGATCACCGAGATATCCAGATTAGAGCGGTAGAAGCCTGTAACGGTAATATGTTCACTGGAAATATCGAACTTTTTTTGCATGTCTTCAATAACTGCAGGCGTTGCCGTTGCGGTGAGAAGTAAAGACTGTGGGATGTTCAGTTCACGTTGATATTGCGGTAGTTTGAGATAATCTGGACGAAAGTTATGCCCCCATTCGGAAATACAGTGCGCTTCATCAATGACCATCAAAGAAATCGGTACTTGGCGAATGAATTCACGAAAACGCTCATTTTTTAGTCGCTCAACAGAAATCATCAAGATTTTGATTTGTCCATTCTTCACGCCAGCCATGACCTGTTGTGCTTCTTCTCTACTTTGACTGCTATCGATAGAAGCGGCCGCGATTCCTTTACTTTGTAAAAAGCTCAGTTGATCCTTCATTAACGCCAACAACGGAGAGATCACCAACGTAAGGTTGGGTAATATGGTTGCAGGTAGTTGATAACAGAGTGACTTCCCCGAGCCTGTAGGAAAGATTGCCGCAGCAGAGTAACCATTCATAACGGCTTCAATAACGGGTTGCTGACCTTGGCGTAATGAGTCAAAACCAAATACAGATTGAAGTGTTTGATGCAGCGAGTCACTTTGCATAATAGGGAAACCTTTCTTTGATGGTAAACTTGGCTACATTAACACACCCCGAATACTAAACGCGCGTCCTAAAAGTATGAACAAAGCTGACTTAGTCCAAATTATCATCCAACATCTGGAAGAAAAACTTCAAGTTGCCCATTCATCGGCTCAGCGAGCTATCGATGCCGCCACAGATGAAGAAACTGTTCCCGAGCACAAGTACGATACATTGGCACTTGAAGCCGCGTATCTTGCTCATGGACAAGCCATGCGAATTCAAGATAGTGAAGAGGAGTTGCGTCAATATCGTTCTTTAGTGACTCGTAACTTTAAGAATGCGCCTGTTGGTGTTGGTGCTTACGTTGTTCTCGCAGATGAGAATTTGATCGAAAAGCACTTCTTTGTAGGCCCTTGCTCTGGTGGTTTGACTGTTCAATATCAGACTCTGGAAGTCTTTGTCTTAACAGCCAAATCTCCTCTGGGTCGAGCGTTGTTCGGAAAAGAAGAAGGTGATGAGGTTGACGTGAAAATAGGAGATAAAACAAATTGTTACGAAGTCGTGACGATTTGCTGACATCTCATGTATCACTCAGTGTTATGTTTAACACGAGTAATGTTAAATAAAAGAGAATGACATGAAAAAGCTTTTTACACTCTCATTGCTGATGGTCAGTGCTACTGGTTATGCAGCGCAGTGTCGTGTGGACATCAATAATGAAGTCCGTATGGATGGGCAAAGCTTGGAAATTCGCCAAACGACAGGTGATAAAGCTGTCGTGGATGAGGATAACAACCTCTTCATCAAAGGTGAGCTAATTGAACTCAATGCCGACCAAAAAGCGGCAATTGAAGACTATCGCGAAAAAATGAACGCGTATATTCCACAAGCAAAGCAGTTGGCGAGTGATGGTTTAGCGCTTGCAAATGATATTATTGATGATGTCGCGGAAAGCCTAGACGCACCTGGCGCGTTTGATAACGTCAAAGTCGCAGTACAGGACTTTTTCGCTGATGTTGAATCACGTTACTACAAAGATGGCGATTTCATTCTACCAGCGGAAAGTTTTGAGTCCATGACACAAGGGTGGACTGAAGACTTTGCAAAAGCACAAGAGATCTTCAATAAAGAGTTTTTAGCGAGTTCGTTGGATGCTTTATCGAAAAAAATGAAGGAAGAGGGAGGAATAAACCTCACTGCATTATCGGAGAGTATGGCTGAACTCAGCGCGAAAGTAGAAGAGCGTTTAGCTGAGCATTCGAAAGAGGTAGAGCAACAAGCAGAAGACTTGTGTGACTCGTTAGATGACATGGCAGGGCAAGAAGACGATCTGTTGAAGAAAATCCCTGAGCTAAAAGATTACCGAGTATTTACGATTTAATTACTCATTAAAAAGTAAAAACTCGATGAGATAAAGAAAGAGAGCACTATTGTGCTCTCTTTGCGTTTTTACATACTTGAACAAGTAATGAAAACAAGACGATATTTGCGTTTTACTCGCTTATTCTTTGATAGCTTATTGCGCATTCATCTCGGTGAGTTTATCGCCGACAGGTTTTGAGAAGTTAAAACCATCATGTTGATCCCAGTTGATAGACCATGTCATTACTCCTGCATAATTCGGGTAATGGTACGCTGGTTTAACGGTGCCACATGAAGTGCCTTTGGTTAAACAATCTAGTGCGTTGATTATATTCTGTGTTGGAGCCTGCCCTGAATTTGCCGAGCTAGGACCTGAAGGTAAACCGATTGCGACTTGATCATCGCGCAATGGTGCAAATTGAGTGCCGTCGGCCAACTCAAAACCTTCGATAAGCATTTTAGATTGCGCTACCATCATATCCACAGAGCCTTCTGGTGCACTGCCTGGCAGGTATGGGTTTGGCAAACCGCCGTTGTTATATAACTGGACGTGAAGCAAGTCGAGCGTGCTGCGTGTCTCGTTAATCACAGGGATGTACGCCCCCCAAATACCGCTGTAAGCCACATAACCACCTTGAACATAAGGGTGCTCAGGCGCCATGGTTAGGTACATATCTCCACCCATGTTTTGCTCTATTTGAAGCAAAGCACGACCAAGGCGAGCTTGAATTTGCGAGCCATGAACTAAGTTAGAACCACTCTCTAAATCCACATCTAGACCATCAAAGCCCCACTCAGCGATAAGACCTGTTAGGCTAGAGACAAAGTTGGCTTCATCTTGGTCGGTATTCAGCGTAATCGTGCCTTCTGCGCCGCCAAGAGAGAGAACAAACTTCTTACCTTTAGCTTGAAGCGCTGCCATGTCCTGCTTGAATTGTGTTGGATCGAGTGCTGGACAATCGCTGTAAATATCGCCTGAATATAGATTAAAGTGCACGGTGCCATCACTGTTGCGGTCATTTTCAGCAAAGGCAATATCAATCACATCCCAAGCATCTGCCATATCCGCTAGACGAATTGGACAGCCCGCTCCATTTACAAAATTGTGCCAGTAACCGATGAGTTTATGGCGTTTCTCTACTTGCTCAACCACCGTTATTGCTGCGGCGTCAGACAATGCATTGCTTCCTGACAAATCCACAGCTTGGGCGCTAACTGTAAAGTTACCAAGTGCAGTTGGTGTCCAGTTGGCTGTGTAAGGTGCCGTGGTATCGGTTGCAACAATAGAGCCGTTGATCATGAAATCAACGTGTTTAATGCCTGAAGTTAAAGACGTTGCATCGGCGCTTAATGCGAGGCTTTTGCCTAATCCGGTGGTCTGACCGCTGCTTGGTGAAGTCAGAGAGACGACCAAATCTTTATCGCTGACTTCCACACCAACCAGGGACTCTGACGTGTTGTTATCATTATCGGTTGCGACAGCTTTAAGCTGGTTAGCGCCAATAAGTGTGGCGTTCCAAGTAACGGAATATGGCGCTTGAGTGGTGACCCCTAAGCTGGTGTTGTTCGCAAAAAACTCAACTTGTGTGACTGTGCCATCAGCATCGCTTGCGTTTGCCGTGATTTCGTTATTGCTGCCAGCGAGCACGACTTGTCCATCCGTTGGTGCCGTAATGGTAACTTGCGGTGGTGTCGAACAAGCACCTAGGCCACTCCAAGCATCTTGCCAGTATAGCCCTTCACCAGGCTCGTAAGCCCATGTCGCATCCGAGGAGCACCAACCAGCAACATCACAACGATATTTTTGGTTGAAGTGAGAAACCAGGTCGCCAGCTTGATAACTTGTGCCTGCCACATAAGGTACTGCATCTGCACATCCGCCCGTTCCGGTTTCTGAATTACTAATAACCAGCGCTACTTCTTGGCTCATCGTTGCGAGGTTTGTATCATCAGTCGCTTGTGCTTTGAACGAGTATGTACCTGAACTCGCGGTCCATTGATATTCGTAAGGTGCACTAGTATCAATGGCGACAGATTGATTGTTTACGAAGAACTCAACTTGTGTGACCACACCATCAATATCGTCAGCTTGAGCGGCTACGGTTAGGCTATCACCTGCATTAAGCACTTCTGTGCCTACTGGGCTGGTCAATGAAATGCTTGGTGGTGGTAATTCGACTTGTGGTTGAACTTGGATAGAAATCGTCGTGGTGCTAACAGCTCCCTCATTATCGGTCGCAATTGCGGTCAATTGCGAGATCCCTTCAATAGCTGTCCAAGAAGCTTCGAATGGTGCTTGAGTTACCACAGCAACCGTTTGGTTGCCTGCGACAAACTCAACTTGTGTGATTTGGCCATCTTCGTCTGCCGCGTTGGCTAACAAAGTGATCGCACTGCCTTCGGGAATTTGTGCGTTGTTTATTGGAGAGGAGAACGACACCGTTGGTGATAAATTGTTGCTTCCACCATCACATTGCCCTAACGCTTTCCATGCTTCCCAAGATCCTGAGTTGGTCACGGGATCATTGCCTTGCGTCCAATATGCAGCCTCATAAGCGGCTCCTTGCGTTTTTACTAAAGCGCCCGATGTATAAGTCGCAGTGCTGTCCCAGTCGGGTAGACTTTGACAGTTATAGGCTTGAGCTTGGTAGCTGGCGCTGAGTGCTACAACCATCGCTCCGTGAAGTAGGGTGACCTTCATTTTCCTCTCCTTGAATCATGGGTATAAATGAGAACAGAGTAATAACTAGCTGATAAATAGACATTAGGGGGAAAAAGCGAAGCACAATATTCTGCTTTTCGACACAGTATCACGAGGAACAGTTCGTCCCTTACACCAGAGCTCATTATTTTTCGGCTCACTTCACGGCAGAAGGATTGGTAAAATTCAGCCACGTAAAACGAGCAACAGTCACGAGGCTTTTGAGCGATGAATATGAGATGTACGTTAAAATTTACAAGCTGAATGACTATAAATTATTTCAACTGTCGAGGATTTAACCGAGGTACTCTTGTTGAATAGTGAATATTGCTATAGTGTACTAGTTAGCTAGTTCAATGATATTTTTGTGTGAGTAGTATGACACAGCAAACCTCTTCTCAGCCTCGCGAGCATTTTGGCTCTCGTCTCGGGTTCATCTTAGCTGCCGCAGGTGCTGCAGTTGGCCTTGGCAATATTTGGGGCTTCCCAACTCAAGCAGCCAGTAATGGTGGCGGTGCTTTCCTATTAGTTTATTTGGTGATGATTCTTATCGTCGCATTTCCGATGCTGGTGGTTGAAATGGCGATTGGTCGCCATGGTCAAGCCAACCCTGTAGACAGTATGCGTGCAATCACAGATAACCCTACCGGTAAAAAACTCGGCGGCATTGTGGGTTGGATTGGTTTAAGCGTACCAAGCGCTGTCTTAGCGTTTTATTCAATTGTTGGTGGTTGGTTGATCTGCTTTTTACTGGGTGCAATCACAGATCTAATGGGGTTAGAAGCTGCAACTCAATGGCTAAAGGGCTTTAGTGTTGAACGTAACTTGTTCGGAACCATTACTTTTTATGTACTGACGATTCTCATCGTACAAGGTGGCGTAAAACAAGGTATTGAGAAGTGGTCCACACGTTTGATGCCAGCATTGTTTGTTCTGTTTGCTCTGCTATTTGCTTACATCATGACGCAAAACGGTGCGATGGAAGGTCTGAAACATTACCTAGTGCCGGATTTTGAAAAGGTATGGGACCGCAAGTTGATTCTTGCTGCAATGGGACAGGGCTTCTTCTCGCTTACGATCGGTGGCTGCTCAATGTTGATTTACGGATCTTACTTGAGTAAGAAAGAAAACCTACCAAAGATGGCGATGAACGTGACCATGGTAGATACTGCCGTTGCTTTCATTGCAGGGTTAGTGGTGATGCCAGCGATGTTTGTAGCAATGCAAAAGGGCGTTCAAATCTATGCAGAAGATGGCTCTCTCTTAAGCTCAGATACGTTAGTGTTTACGGTATTGCCACTAATGTTTGATAGTTTAGGTTTGCTTGGTCAATTATTCTCTATTGTGTTCTTCTTATTGCTGACGATTGCGGCGCTAACGTCTTCCATTTCAATGTTAGAGTGTCCAGTGGCTTTAGTGAGTGAGCGCTTCAATACTAAGCGCAGCGCAACGAGCTGGGTTTTAGGTGGTCTCATTGCTTTGTTCAGTGTGGTGATTGTTTATAATTTTGGTGCTCTATTTGGTATGGTCGCGACGGTTGCTACTCAGTATCTACAACCAACCGCTGCGCTCTTATTCTGCTTATTTGGTGGTTGGGTATGGAATCGCAACTCAAAAATCAAAGAGCTTGAGCAAGGTTGCCCGGAGTTTACGCAAGGTTGGTTTGGTAAGTTATGGCCTGCGTATGTGAAGTTTGTATGTCCAATTCTTGTGGCGACAGTCATCTGGGCTTCATTTGGCTAACCGAGACGCCTATCGAATAAAAGAAAAGGGCTTGATGGTAACTCATCAAGCCCTTTTTCATATTGGTTATTCTCGTTTCGGTTATCCGCCAAGAATGGTGTTGATTAACGGAATTGTCCTGCTTCTGGAAGAAAGTCAAAACCAGCAGAAGCCAGTTTTGTCTCCAGTGCTGTGCGTTCGATATCGAAGAAAGCCACCAGTTTATCTAAGTCACCACCGAAGTCGTCGCGTAGCTTCATATTCACAATGCTCATCAGCATGACAGGATCCATGGATTCAAAGTTCGCTAGATTCATTACTTATCCTCAAAATCTGAAATCAGTAGGTTTGCCGCAGCAAATGCCGCTTTTTCACGCACTTCTTTAGGCAGGGACTCATCCGCTGCAACATCGTTCAGTGCTTTAACTGCACATGAAATTGCTTGGGGAATATAAGCTTGATCGCCACTACCAATCTGAGCATAAAGCTCACGAACCAGTTCACAACAGCCGTATACTTGCATGTTTTCTTTCCACTAAATGATAACTTATCTCAATATACACACAGCGGATTTGAAACTCAAAGTACAGAGTTGTTTTGGCTCAAGTTGAAGGTTTGCTTGAGCGAGATTTAATCACTGCATTTGTGCTTCTAACTGCTGAGTGACTTCTGGCGAAAGTTGAAGTTGTTTTGCTAGTTCTTGCAGATACGCTTTTTCCATAAAGTTTTGTTCATCAGCGACGATCAAAGACGCCAGGTAAATTTCTGACGCTTGTTGAGGAGAGGTCGCCTGATTAGCAATTTCAGCAGGATCAAGCGGTTTGTTTAACTCTTGCTGAACGAGGTGACGAACGTGCTCATCTGCGCCCATATCCGCGAGAGCTTGTTCAATGCGAGCCATTTCCTCTTCATCAACGTGACCATCAGCTTTTGCAGCTCCAATCATTGCTTTTAAAATTAAGACACTGTGTTTACTGTCATCGGGGTCAAAGGTTTCTTGAACACCTTGACCGGATTGCTTGGCTTGCCAGTCGTTATACACTTTGTAGGCCAAGGCTCCAAGCGCAGCTGCGCCACCGACTTTTAATGCGCTTGACCCTATTTTTTTAGTCATTTTTTTACTTTTCTTTGAGCCCATCAGCATACCGATGAGGCCTCCGCCTACAGCACCTACTCCTAGCGTTTTTAGGCTACTTGAATTTGATGAGGATTTGATGTTGTTGGTTTGTTTGCCCAATGCATCTGCACCTTGCTTAAGTAAGTCTGATTTGAGTGCTTGGTTTAGAAGACTTTTTAAATCCATAACTGACCTCCTTTAGATGATGAAATCAGTTTAATAGCAAGAAGCTGAACCAAAGATTAACAAAGTGAATAGTTCGAAAAAGGTCGAGGGAGGGCGTTGAGCTGTAATAAAAAAGGGCTGACCGAAGCCAACCCTTTTTAACTATTTGAAACTACTTCAAATGCGAACTCGTCG
Organism: Vibrio sp. Vb2880; assembly: GCF_033337975.1. Lineage (NCBI taxonomy): Bacteria > Pseudomonadati > Pseudomonadota > Gammaproteobacteria > Vibrionales > Vibrionaceae > Vibrio > Vibrio sp. Vb2880. Next base: position 4,954 of record NZ_JAWORT010000008.1, on the reverse strand, counting down.
AGTGCTTACTTTAGTTGAGCTTTTACGTGCTCAACAATGTCAGTCATTGCGACTGCTGTTTTCTCACCAGTAGCACGGTTCTTGTATTCGAAGTTGCCTTCTTTCATTGAGCGGTCACCGATAATAATGGTATGCGGTACACCAATAAGCTCCATGTCAGAGAACATTACGCCTGGGCGTTCTTTTCGGTCGTCAAATAGCACTTCGATGCCCATTGCCGTTAGCTCAGCGTACAATTTCTCAGCGGCTTCTTTCACTTCTTCTGACTTGTGCATGTTCATTGGAACGATCGCTACCTGGAATGGTGCGATTGCATCTGGCCAGATGATGCCGTATTTGTCGTGGTTTTGTTCAATAGCAGCCGCTACTACGCGAGTGATACCGATACCGTAACAACCCATTTCTAGGATGACGTTCTTACCATCAGGACCCAGTACACCACAGTTCATCGCTGCGGAGTAAGCGTTACCTAGTTGGAAGATATGGCCAACTTCGATACCACGCTTAAGCTGGATAATGCCCTTGCCACATGGGCTTGGGTCACCTTCCACAACGTTACGTAGGTCTTCAACTTGGCCAAGCTCTACATCACGACCCCAGTTAATACCGAAGTAGTGTTTGCCATCGATGTTCGCGCCCGCACCGAAGTCGCTCATTACCGCAACGCTGCGGTCAACAATGAACGGCAGTTTAAGGCCAACAGGGCCTAGTGAACCAGGGCCTGCACCGATAAGCGCACGAATTTCTTCTTCAGATGCCATTTCCAGTGGAGCTGCAACCTGAGGAAGGTTTTCTGCTTTCACTTCGTTCAGTTCATGATCACCACGAATAATAAGCGCGATGATTGGCGCATCAACTTCGTCAGATGCTTTCACAAAAAGTGTTTTCACTGTTTTTTCAATTGGTAGTTCGAACTGCTCAACCAATTCAGCGATTGTTTTCGCGTTTGGCGTATCAACCAACGTCATTTCTTGTGTTGGTGCCGCAGCCTCAGAGGCTGGAGCTAGTGCTTCTGCTTTTTCAATGTTTGCCGCGTAATCTGACTCGCTAGAGAATGCGATGATATCTTCGCCGCTTTCAGCCAGTACGTGGAACTCTTGAGAGCCGCTACCACCGATAGCACCGCTATCTGCAAGTACAGGACGGTAATCCAGACCCATGCGATCGAATGCTTTACAGTAAGCATCATGCATTGCGTCGTATGACTTTTGTAGTCCGTCTTTATCAATGTCAAAGCTGTACGCATCCATCATTGAGAATTCACGTGAACGCATTACGCCAAAACGTGGGCGTCGTTCGTCACGGAATTTAGTTTGGATTTGGTACAGGTTTAGCGGAAGCTGTTTGTAAGAGCTCACTTCATTGCGAACAAGGCTAGTGATCACTTCTTCAGCGGTTGGGCTAAGTACAAACGGACGAACATGACGGTCAGTAAAGCGAAGTAGCTCAGGACCCATCTTTTCGCTGCGGCCTGTCTCTTCCCATAGTTCAAACGGCTGAACAACGGGCATCAAAGTTTCGACTGCGCCTGCATTGTCGATTTCTTGACGAACGATGTTTTCGACTTTACGCAGTACACGTAGACCAGTAGGTAGCCAGGTGTATAAACCTGAAGCCAGCTTACGGATCATACCTGCACGTAGCATGAGCTGGTGGCTCACTACTTCTGCGTCGTTTGGAGTCTCCTTCAGAGTAGAAAGAAGATAATTACTGGTACGCATTAAATTTATCCGTTTATTTAAGTTAGATACTCAAGCTTGAATAAGCAGGAGTATGGGAGTTCCCGAAAGGGAAATTTGTTAGCCGTCTATAATATCAGCCAATTGCGTTTGTCAAAAGCTTTCAATAGCGGTAACCGTTATTAAGTTGCTTGTTGCTGTGAACTTTACGTTCAAGTCGAACAAATTTACCGCATATTCTTTGTCGTCCGGCTTGTTTTTCTTATATGCAGGGCGAGGATCTTGTGCCAGAACTTGTTCAATGACTGATCTTACATAGTCAGTATCGGATCGATTTTCTATCGTTGCTAATGCTTGAGCAGAAAAGGTGACTTGTGACTTTTCTGGCTCTTGGTCTGCGTATCCGCCTTGTGCTTCCGAAATAGAATCCGAATAGGGGATATAAGGCTTAATATCCACAATCGGTGTCCCATCCACGAGATCTACACTGCCTAAATCAAGATAGATTTGATCGCCTTGCTTAGTGACTCCTTTCACTTCAACGGCTGACATTCCGATTCCGTTTGGACGGAAAGTCGAGCGCGAGGCAAAGACACCAATTCGTTCATTGCCGCCTAATCGTGGCGGACGTACAGTTGGTTTCCAACCAGCTTCCAGGTTCTGATCAAATAGAAACAACAACCAAACGTGAGAGAACTGTTCTAGCCCACGCACTGCTTCAGGGCTATTTGCTGCACCTAACAGTTTTACGCGTGCTTTAGCCTCTGGTACTAAGCGTGGTTGGCGCGGAACTGCAAACTTTTCTTTGTACGGTGTCTCAATGACGCCGATGGGTTCGATGGAATACATGGTGGATATCTTTAAGAATTCATTGAGATGAAAAGTATCACAAATTTCTCTTGCTTTTCTTGTTGATAATGATTATTAATTAAAATGTTATAACATAACAATTTAATTGAAAGGAAAAGTATTATGAAACCAGGAATCCACCCTGAATATCGTCCTGTGGTGTTCCACGACACCAGTGTAGATAAGTACTTTGTCGTTGGTTCTACGTTGAAAACGGAGAGAACCATCGAATGGAAAGATGGCAAAACTTACCCTTACTTTACGTTAGATGTGTCGTCAGCTTCTCACCCGTACTACACCGGTAAACAGCGCGTTGTACAAACCGAAGGTCGCATTGCGAACTTCAACCGTCGTTTTGGTCAATTTAAGAGCGAAAAGGAATAAATCATGAAGGTAGTAAAATCATTAAAAAGTGCAAAAAGTCGTCATCCGGATTGTCAGATTGTAAAACGGAGAGGGCGTCTTTATGTCATTTGTAAAACGAACCCGAGATTCAAAGCTGTGCAAAAGTAATCAGCCTGCATATATCTAACTTATGGTTTTGTTTAATTGATAATGTTGAGTTAATTATCTTACATGGATGAAATATCTACATTTTTATTCAATGTTGGTTATAAATGCCTCTGTTCGTCACAGTTTGTAACATTTAGGGCTTTTATTTGACCTTCTACTCAAGTACCCTTCGCACGCTTTTTGACATTTTTGTCACATTTGCATAGGAATAAAAACAAGGAGGGAACAGATGAGTTCATCTGATTCAATTAAACAAAACTCGCCTAAGAAGCCGCTGTTTACGCGCTTTTTGGATACTGTCGAATATTTGGGGAACTTATTACCCCACCCGATCACACTATTTGCCATTTTCTGTTTAGCCATTCTGGTGATGTCGGGTATTGCAGGATACTTCGAAGTTTCCGTAGTTGATCCTCGTCCTGAGGGTGCAAAAGGTCGTGCCGCGGATGGCATGATTCATGTCGTTAGCTTGCTTAACGCTGATGGCCTTGAACTAATCGTTACCAATCTAGTGAAAAACTTTGTCGGCTTTGCACCTTTGGGTACGGTATTGGTTGCGATGTTGGGTGTTGCTATTGCTGAATACTCAGGCTTGCTATCTGCAGCAATGCGTGGCTTAGTCATGGGTGCATCACAACGCATGGTAACAGTGACGGTCGTTTTCGCGGGTATCATTTCAAATACGGCATCAGAGCTTGGCTATGTGGTACTTATTCCACTGGCTGCAATGCTGTTCCATTCTTTAGGTCGTCACCCACTTGCCGGTCTTGCTGCGGCGTTCGCTGGTGTATCTGGTGGTTACTCAGCAAACCTACTTATTGGTACGGTTGACCCGCTGTTGTCAGGCATTACTGAAACGGCGGCGCAAATGATTGACCCAACTTACACTGTTGGTCCAGAAGTTAACTGGTACTTCATGTTTGTGTCGACATTCTTCATTGCAATCACAGGTGCGTTTGTTACTGAAAAAATTGTTGAGCCAAAGCTTGGCAAATACAGTGAAGAAGAAGCCTCAGAAGATTTGTCGAACGACAAAATGGGTGGCTTAACAGACATTGAGAAGAAAGGCCTAAAACTAGCAGGTGTTGCTGTACTGGTTGTTTCAGCGCTGCTTGCTTGGACGGTTGTTCCAGAAGACGGCATTCTACGTTCTGATGCAGGTACAATTGCAGGTTCACCATTCCTGAAAAGTATCGTGGCATTCATCTTTGTGTTCTTTGCTATTCCAGGCTTTGTGTTTGGTAAAGTTGTTGGCACGATGAAGACGGATCGCGATGTAATTGATGCAATGGCGAAATCTATGTCTTCTATGGGCATGTACATTGTATTAGTTTTCTTTGCGGCTCAGTTCGTTGCTTTCTTTAAATGGACTAACTTCGGTCAGGTATTCGCGGTTGCTGGCGCTAGCTTCCTGCAAGAAATTGGCTTAACTGGCCCAATGTTGTTCTTTGCCTTCATCCTGATGTGTGGCTTTATTAACCTAATGATTGGTTCGGCATCGGCACAGTGGGCAGTAACGGCTCCGATTTTTGTTCCTATGTTGATGCTTGTTGGTTATGCACCAGAAACGATTCAGGCTGCTTACCGAATTGGTGACTCGACGACAAACATCATTACTCCAATGATGAGCTACTTTGGTTTGATTCTTGCCGTAGCGACTCGTTACATGAAGAACTTAGGTATCGGTACGCTGATCGCGACCATGCTACCTTACTCAATCTGCTTCATTGTAGGTTGGAGTGTGCTGTTCTACCTATGGGTATTCGTATTTGGTTTACCAGTAGGCCCTGGCGCAGCAACATACTACACACCTTAGAAAACGGTTACCTCACACAGCTTGACCCGTCCTGATATGGGTTGACACTTTTTAACTAAAACGCTCGATGTACTTCATCGGGCGTTTTGTATTTTAA